>JAYUOQ010000028.1:0-2150 GCA_043760685.1 Armatimonadota bacterium
GGCAAATCCAATCCTCCACCCGGTCATCGCGTAACTTTTGCTGCATCCCCCAATTGTAATGGTTCGATCTTTGGTGTTTTGGCTAAAGGAAGCAATAGACCGAAACGAAGTTCCGTAAATCAGGCGTTCATAAATTTCGTCAGAAATAATCCAAAGGTCATGCTTATCAGCGAGTTCAGCAATGCCTTGTAATATGGAGTCGGGAAGCACTGCGCCACTCGGATTCGATGGACTGTTGATTAGAATTGCCTTTGTCTTTGGCGTTATTGCTTCACTGATTTGTTCAATCTCAGGAACAAATCCCGTCTCAGCTGGAGCCTTAACTACCTTTGGGATACCTCCAGCAAGTTGAATTTGGTCCGCGTAAGTCATCCAGTAAGGTGCGATGAGAATTACCTCATCACCGGGATTGATCAGCACTTGCATCGAATTGTAAACACTGTGCTTGGCACCGCAACTCACGATAACTTGTGACGGATAGTACTGGAGACCGTTCTCACGGCTCAACTTTCCGCAAATAGCTTCTCGCAATTCGTTGATTCCGGCAGAAGGCGTATATTTGGTGAAACCAGAATCAATTGCCTCTTTGGCAGCATCACATATTGGTTGCGGTGTATTAAAATCCGGCTCTCCCGCTCCAAAGGAGATCACGTCGATGCCATCAGCCTTCATGGAATTTGCCTTTGCGGAGATTGCAAGGGTCGGTGAAGGCTTAAGAATGTTAGTTCGCTGCGAAAGTGCCAAAGTTTTCAACGCTCTTTGAGTATAACCTTAGAGCTAATGCAGAAGTCCGCACGAAAAGTACTGGTAGTGGCATTCTGCGTGCTGGTAGTTGTCTTCTTGCTTCACATTGGAATCGGGAGTTATGCTTGGTATAAGCCTTGGGATGTCGTTCGCCATATCTTTCAGGGGCATAGAGGCAACGATGCCGCAAATGATATTATTTGGAATTCAAGGCTGCCTCGGGCAATAGAGGCTGGCTTGGTCGGTGCAATTTTGGGTGTTTCGGGTTCCGCTCTTCAAACTCTGTTTCGAAATCAGATCGCCGAGCCTTACGTCGTCGGATCATCTTCTGGGGCAGCAATCGGTGCAGTCTTCATTATGCTATTTGCTAAAGAGCGGGGATGGGACAAAGGTGTTTTCTCCTCACTCATTGTTACCCTTGGCATGCCCGGAGCCGGATTTGTCACCGGAATGCTGACGCTCATGCTGGTCATGTCCCTTGCCCGACGCAGAGGGGTTATCGAAACCCCCACTTTGTTGCTTGCCGGAATTGTGGTGGCGACGATGTTATCTTCGCTACTTACATTCATGATCCTCTACTACGGTGAAAGTCAAATTGTTGTTCTTCGGTTCATGCTTGGCAGTTTTGATACGGCAATGTGGCCTTCGATTTACCTAATGGCGGGAATCTTTGTTTTAGCCTATGTGGTCCTTCATCGCTCGACTCAAAAACTCAACGCCATGTCACTAGGCGAAGACGGAGCTCATGCCCTAGGGGTGGACCCGGTCGCTTTGCGACGAGTAGTGTTGATTTGTGTAACAGCGATGACTTCAGTCACGGTGGGGGCGGTTGGAGTTATTGGATTTGTCGGGTTGGTTGCGCCCCATATTGCCCGAAGACTGGTTGGTTCAGACTTAAGATTTTCTTTACCTTTATCCGCACTGTTAGGATCACTTCTGATGCTCGTTGCCGATGCTATTGCTCAACGAGGCATGCAAGGAGCAGGGTTTCCGGTGGGTATCGTTACGGCCATCGTCGGAGCCCCTGTTTTGCTATTCCTTTTGAAAAGACGATAACGAGCCATAATTAGAGTTAATGAAAGAAATTCGCGGCAATATGAATGCGTCGAAACGACAGTTCGTTATTATTGTCAGCCGTTGGAACGAACTCATTACGAAAGAACTTACCGAAGGAGCTTTGGAAGAATTAAAGCGGCATGGGGCGAAAAAGACGGTTGTCATTCATGTCTCGGGAACTTGGGAAATCCCTGCTGTCGCCAAGAAACTCCTTTCCTCAAAAAAGAAGCCGGACGGCATTATTGCCCTCGGATGCATCATGCAAGGTCAAACTCCTCACGCAAAGCTTCTCGGAAGCGATGTTGGTGGGGCGTTGATGGGGCTGCAGACGGAATATGCTACGCCCATTA
>JAYUOQ010000029.1:0-15208 GCA_043760685.1 Armatimonadota bacterium
AATATGGAAGTCCAGCCCCCCCGAAGTCGCGGAGACAAAACGACCCGCTGGCTTGCCTGGAGTTAACTTTTGAACCCATGCTTGCGAACAGACGATGGCCGCATTACCCTTCAAATCGCCTTCAAAGTAGACCTCTTCAACCTTCTGCGTTGGCTTCAGGTCAATCTCGGCCCGCAGAGCGCGGAGCGCACGAGTGGCCGCGAATAGCGACTCAATCTCTTGCTCGGCTTCAGAATGGTTGAGATCGGCGCCAAGAACTGGCCAATCTGCCGACATTAGGAAAGGAGCCTTGCCATTAATCGGAAGATATTTGTACAGTTCCTCGGTAATGAATGGCATGACCGGATGGAGCATTTTGATGAATGCCTCAAATACGGTGAGGAGAACCCATTGCGGAGTCTCCTTTTGGTCGGCACTTTGAAGTCGTGACTTCGAAATCTCGATGTACCAGTCGCATGTCTCGCTCCAGAAGAACCGATAAAGCGCCTGACAAGCCGCTTGAAGGTCGAAGCGCTCATATGCCTGCCTTACTTCTTTCTCGGTCGCAACAAGTAGGCTGAGGAGCCACTTATCAACCGTTTCTAGTTCAGACGGTCTGGAAGGAACGCCTTCAACGTTCATGAGAACGAATCTCGTGGCATTCCAGATCTTGTTACAGAAGTTTCGGGCGTCCTCGGTTTTCTTTTCGCTGTACCGAAGCTCTTGATTCTCCCCGGTTTGGCTTAAAAGGGTCCAACGGAGCGCGTCAGCACCAAGAGTGTTGATCACGTCCATCGGATCAATGCCGGTACCCAGCGACTTACTCATGCGCCGGCCATCTTCGCGCATAACGGTCGCGTAGATCATGACTTCACTAAATGGCTTTGCCCCAACCAGGTCATAACCCATCATCAACATCCTTGCAACCCACAAGTTAATGATGTTTCTATCGGTAATGAGTACGTTTGTTGGATAAAAGTTAGCCATATCATCAGTTTCATTGGGCCAACCCAATGTAACAAATGGCCACATTCCTGAGCTAAACCAAGTATCGAGGACATCGGTGTCTTGGCGGACGATCTTATTGTCTCCCGCCATCTTTTGAGCTTCCTCCCAGGTCATGGCGACGAAGACTTGCTCGTCTTCCGTGTAGAAAGCCGGAATACGGTGACCCCACCAGAGTTGGCGGGAGATATTCCAATCCCGAATACTCTCCATCCATGATAGGAAGATGTCTTTATAGCGCGCCGGATGGAAGGTGATTTCGTCATTTTCAACTGCGGTAATAACTGGTTTAGCAAGTTCACCTTGACGAGCAAACCACTGTTCGCTGAGTAAAGGTTCGATGACTTCGCCGCTGCGATCAGACAGAATGATCGGAATTTCGTGATCGACGATCTCGACCAATGCGCCGCATGCCTCAAGGTCGGCAACAATTTGCTTCCGAGCTTCGTATCGATCCATTCCTTCATACTTCTCAACGGTCGAGGCTAATTCAGGTTCAAATTCACGGTTCCAAGCAGCGGAAACCTTTGCTTCAAGATCCAACACAACCGGCATGGCAAGGTGATGTCGAACACCAACCTCAAAGTCGTTAGGGTCATGAGCGGGCGTAATCTTAACCGCGCCGGTACCAAATTCTGGGTCTGGATAAAGGTCCGCAACTAGAGGAATTTCGCGTCCAACTAATGGCAGACGCAGCGTTTTGCCGATCTTTCCTTCGTATCGTTTGTCGGATGGGTGAACGGCGACTGCAATATCTGCAAGCATTGTTTCGGGTCGGGTTGTCGCAATAACGATCGATCCCGAGCCATCGGTGAACTCGTACCGGATGTGATAGAGGTGACCTTTTCGGGTTTCTCTCAAGGTTTCGATATCCGAAACGCTGGTTTTGAGCTTAGGATCCCAGTTAACAACCCGCTTTCCGCGGTAAATATGTCCCTTGTTATGCCAGTCGACGAAGACCTGGAGAACCGTATTGGCGTAGTGGTCGTCAAGGGTAAAGCGCAGACGCGACCAGTCAAACGCACAACCAAGTGCCTTAAACTGATTCAAAATAATATCGCCGGACTCTTCTCGCCACTTCCAAACGCGATCAACAAACTTATCTCGACCTAATTCTGCGCCACTAGAGCCTTCTTTTCGAAGCTGCTTCTCGACAACTGATTGGGTTGCAATGCCTGCATGATCCTGTCCGGGCAAAATAAGGACACGTTTTCCTTGCAACCTCTGAAATCGGCCAAGGACATCTTGAAGCGGATAACAGAGGGCATGACCCATGTGAAGGGACCCTGTAATGTTGGGTGGAGGGATAGTGATGCAGTACGACGGTTTGGTTTCGTCGGGCGAAGGAGTAAAAAGATCAGCTTGATCCCACGCTTCATACCACTTAGATTCAACGGCTGTCGCCTCATAGCGAGGCGGAAATTCGATATGTTCCATGTGTGTTTTGTTTGCAACTCCATGTCTTGGGTTGCATATATAGAATACCAGAGGCAATTTTGAGATTTTCTCCGGCGCTCTTGCAGTGCGGCACTGTTTCACGTTAAAATGTTTGGTGTAACATAAATTACAGTCCATATTGGTGCAGAGAGAGGAGAAATGAATGAAGAGACCGAAGAAGGAAGATGAGAGTATCGTAGGTGTTGGTGCTTTAAGTTCAATTCAAAGAGGCTTTATTCTTGGGTTTTTTGCGGGCCAAGGTAGTTTTGGAGGAGATGGACGAACTCCCCACTTGACCCTGCGAATGAACCCAAAGCATAGTTCGCTCTTGACGAAGCTAGCTGAACTGATTCCGGGATGCCAAATTTACGGTCCCTACATAAACGGTAACCGCGAATACCTTCAGTGGATGCTGAGGGGCGATGATCTTGCGAAGGTTGTTCAAGCGGGGCTCTTTGAGGACCTCAAAGAGTGGGATGAATCGAGCTACGCTCGATATCGCGAAATGGTCGATACTTACTTCGTCGACGGCAGGTTAAGGTTCCGGTCCAAGAAGAGGCGGCGAATAACATCTTCCAGAGGTGGTTCTTCAACGGAAAGCGTTTGAACTTTATAGGTTCCTAGTAGTCCAGACAAAGCAGAAGGGACATCGGCTCGAGCAACGGTCAAGCATGCCGTATTGCCGTCAACCGATACAACGGTGCCAAATCGAGCCAAATCTTCCGAATTTGCGTTGGTTTCAAGCTGCAATTGAATCTGACTTTCACCCTGATCTTTCGACGATAGGTCTTCCAGTGAGCCATCGTAAAACACAGTTCCGTGGTCGATAATGACAACGCGGGGACAAAGTTCTTGGACGTCCTGCATATAGTGACTGGTTAAAACGATGGTAGATCCGTCCTCACGGTGAAGTTCCTGCAAGAACTCCCGAATGCGTTTCTGAGAGACGACATCGAGGCCCAGCGTTGGTTCATCAAGAAACATGACTTTGGGCGCATAAAGCAAAGCCGCGACTAGCTCACACTTCATTCTCTCGCCGAGCGAAAGCCTTCGGACTTGAGTATCGATCTTGTCGGAAATCTGCAATGCTTCGACTAGCTGGTCCAGGCGTCGCTTATATAGAGTGTCTGGAACCTCGTACAGCTCTTTGAACACCAAAAACGAGTCCATAGCGGGAAGGTCCCACCAAAGCTGTTGCTTGTTGCCCATCACCAGCGAAATCTTGCGCAGCATTTCGGGTTTGCGATCGGTTGGCTTATAACCCATCACTGAGCAGGTTCCCGAAGAAGGATAAAGGATGCCGGTTAGCATCTTCAGCGTCGTAGTCTTGCCAGCGCCATTTGGTCCAAGGAAGCCGACAATTTCGCCTTCTTCAATCGTCAAGTTGACGTCAGTAACCGCCTTAACTTCGACCTTCTCCGGCTTGATCAGTCCCTTGATTGCGCCAGCAAATCCCTTGCCTCGCTTGTTGGAGGTGTACGTCTTGCACAGTTGGGTGGCTTCGATAATCGGCACGTTATTTAGGTGTACCCGGAACCACGAGCCACTGGAGAATAAGAAGCGAGATTGGCGCAGTTGCCATGAGGCTATCGAGCCGGTCGAGCAGTCCTCCGTGCCCCGGCAGAATGTTGCCACTGTCTTTGACGTCGGCCTTACGCTTCAACCAACTCTCGAAGAGATCTCCGGCTTGGCCAAGGATTCCGCAATTGAGTCCGAGCAGGACCATGAGGAGCATCGGATAGTGGAAGATCGCGCCGAGCGCCAGGGCGGCACCAACACATGCAAGGAGGTTGCCAATCGACCCTTCCCAGGTCTTGTTAGGAGAGATCGACGGAGCGAGTTTATGCTTGCCGAAGGCTTTGCCGACGAATATGGCGGCGGTGTCTCCGCACCAGATGGGTATCGCAGCGGTCATCAAAAGTGGCCAAGTGGCTGGGGATTTGGTTGATGAAAGTGCGTAAAGGGCAATGCATGTGGAAAGGATCCAGAGCGAGCCAAAAATCACCTTAATAAATTCGATCTTTTTTTCGATGCCAACGTAAAGTCCAATACTGCACACCAAACCGACCAAAGCATTTACCGCCCATTCCGTTGAAGAATATTTCGCAAATCCTAATAGGATAAAACCCATCGCTGGAAGGCCGCAGATACTATCAGCCTTGGTCAGTTTGCCCAGTTCGATGCCACAAGTCAGTACGACCAACACGATCAACACCTTAACCGCCCAGCCGGTCGGGTCAAAAAACAGAGCCCCAATGACGACAAGCAGAAGCACTATTGCCGTAAGAACTCGTTCCTTCACAAATCTAGTTTAGCCGAAGGAAAACGCCTAACCCAACACAGGCTCAAGATCGGGATTCAGCAGTTTCAAAGCAACCTGAGTACGGTTCTCGCAACTCAACTTTCGCAATACCACGCTGACCAAATTCTTAACGCTTTGCTCATGCAAGTCTGCCGTCTCCGCAATCGCACGATTCGACATTCCCCGGGCAATAAATTGAGCAACTTCAAATTCTCGCTTAGTGAGGTTGTTGGCATTACCGTACGACCGTCGTCCATCAGAACTCCTTTCATCAACAGGAATCAAAGTTGCGAGGGCAAAAAGCGATTCAACGAACTCATCAGCCGAAGACGAGCGAGGAATGATCGTGTCTGCACCAGTGAACTCTTCGCCAATTGCGACAAGAAGAAATTCGCCACCAGCCCTGGCGCCAAGGAAAAACTGGACTTCATCAGCATCAAGCTTCTCCGTGTCGACAATGAGCAATTGAGCGGAGGCACTTTTCGCGCTGGTTATAAAAGAACTTATCTTGGTTTCGCGAGCAACAATCCTAAGCGCCATATTTCTGACAAGGAGTCCAGATATGGCGTCCAAAAAGAGCCGTTCTTTCGAAAAAATCGCAAGTCGCATTGTTTGGTTGTTCAACTTATTCAAATACGAATTTGGCATGAGAAAATTTCAATAATTCTCCCCGACAAATCAACGGACAAAAAAATACCACGTTCTCGCCAAAGCAAGAGCGTGGTATTTGCTCGGTTTAGTTAACTTTGACTTTAATCGTGGTTGTGTACGGATCTTTGAGTCCAAAGGTGTCCGAAATGGTCAACGTAATCGTGAACTCGCCGTTTGGTCGCCGTGTCGAAGCGTTCGTGAGGTCGTTGCTTGCCGTTCTGAACGTATATTTTACGGATTGTCCTTCGGCATCAGCTTGAATGCCATCAGCATCATCAAAGTCCCATGAGTACTTCAGAATGCTGCTGCCGCCATAGCCGGTCGCCGAAAAGGTGAGGCTGCTGTTGACGTTCGATACCGCAGTTCGGAATGAAGTTTCGCCTCTAATCGGAGTTCGATCATTGATGACTCGAATATCGCCCAAGTAGAAAGCAGTTGAAACGTCGCCGCTAAAACTAATGTTCTTGATGATCTTGTTGCTCTTATCAAAGCCCTTGATTGCTTGAAGTGGAATTCCAGCTTGCTTCCATCCTCGATCAACTCCAACCGTTGTTGCAGCAGGAATAAACGCTTCGCTCTTCATGCCATCGGTCGTCGCAATGATGATTCTCATCATCTTGAGCGTGCTGACTGAAGCTGAGCCTGCACCACCACCAACCGCGCCTCCACCCGGAGCACCAAAGCCAGGTCCTCCGCCTTGTCTGCCTCCGCCGCCTTGTGGGCCGCCGCCTTTTCCTCCTCCGTCGCCACCATCAAGGCCGCCAAAACCACCAGCACCGCCTTTTCCTTTGCCACCGCCTACCGCACCAGCGCCGCCGCCAGACGAAACAGTTGCATCGAGTGATTTAAAGGTGATACGAAGCAAGTTCGCCTTGTCAGGATAGGATGCCGCAAGATCAACCGGTTTTTCCCATGAGAGGATTCCGCCTTGGAAAAGATTCTTTGTGGTTACACGAATTGAAGTTGAACCTTCAAAAGCGTCTTCTTCAGTTTCAGAACAAATTCCGCTGCCCCAACTTCTCAGCGAGATAGCCTGATCTTTCAATGAGATTCCCGGCCGGTAAAGTGTGCTTCCCGATTGGTGGGTGCCCGCCAAGGACAACAGTGATGCTAACAAGATGGTATTCAATTCATTCTCCGTTTTATGGTTCTAGCCAGTAATTCTACTTAATGATATAGTGATTGTAGCTTTAGACGCGGATTCGGTCAATAGATTTCGCCCTTCCACTACTCTTTTCGACGCAAATTTTTACTCCAGAGATACCGCCAGGCTCATTTGCAACCTCAAATTTTTCTGGTAATCCGGTCCTAAATCGTCGAAGAATGATGTTTCGGTCCATTCCGAGCACGCTATTTGCCGGTCCACACATGCCCACGTCGGTGATATATGCTGTGCCGCCTTCAAGAATTTGTTCGTCGGCGGTAGTCACGTGCGTATGGGTTCCAACCACCGCCGTAGTCCTCCCCTGACAGTGATATCCCATCGCAATTTTTTCGCTGGTGGCTTCGCAGTGGAAGTCCAAAAATCGATGCCTGGTCTGCATATCGCGAGTAATCACGTCGTAAGCCTCAAAAGGATCGTCGTAGATTGGATCCATCATCACCCGCCCGCACATGTTCATGATTGCGAGCTGAACTCCGTCTTTTTGAATCTGAATAACTCCCTTTCCTGCCGCGTTCGGAGAAATATTGTAGGGCCGTACGATCGGCTTTCCGGAGTTGAGGTAGGGCTCAATTTCCCTCTTGTTGTAAGCGTGGTTGCCAAGCGTGATCGCATCGGCACCGTAAGAATAAAATTCTTCCGCAATGGCGGGGGTGATGCCTAAACCACCCGCGCTGTTTTCGCCATTAATAATGACGAATAGCGGGCTGTGTTCTGCGATGAGACCGGGCAAGTACTCTTTAACCGCCGTTCTTCCGGGCTTACCGACCACATCACCAAGGAAAATAATTGTGTATTCAGACACTGAAGAGATTATGGCTCGTATTTCTCCCCCTTCCCCTTGTCGGGCTTTGCAGAGGGGGAAGGGCCGGGGATGGGGGTTCTTTTAGGTCGGGTGAGGTGAGCCCTCATGTTAAGACACTCTCTTTCGCCCTATCGAGAATCCCGGAAAAGTGACGACTCGTATACACTCGCAATGAATCCCGTCGCTTCCCTGGTCCTATCTTCGTGCCTTCTGACTACTGCTCCGAAACCTCACATTATGATCCTGGTAACCTATCACATGGGTAATCCAGGATTGGATCTGGCCAACGTAAAAGCCGATGATGTCTTGACCCCAAAACGCCAAGCAGAAATTAATGAAGTTATCAAGGTTTTGAAGAAGTTTAAACCGACGAAGATCGCAATAGAAGCGCCTTTGAACAGTGAAAGCGTCCAACAACAATACCAAGATTATCGAGTCGGAAAGTTTGAGTTGCGCCGAAATGAAAGCGACCAATTTGGATTTCGACTAGCCAAAGAGATGGGACATACAAAGATCTATCCGGTCGATGTCAAAGGAGAATTTCCGTTTGATAAGGTTATGGCACTTGCCGCTCAAACGGGAAAACAAGCTGAAATCGACATGGCAATGAAGCAGATGCAAAGCGAAGTTGCCAAGATTGACCGGTCACTTCAAACCGGAACTATTCTGGACACGCTGCGGATGATGAACAGTAAAACAGAAATCGAACGCGGACAAGGGCTATATATGACTTTGTCGAAATTCGCAACCAGCGATAACTATGCCGGTCCGGACCTCCTCGCAGAATGGTACAAACGAAACATCCGGATTTCCACGAACATCCATGCCCTGATCGAATCTCCATCAGACCGAATTCTAGTGATCTATGGCGCGGGGCACAACTACTGGCTCCAGCGGAACGTGCTCGATTCGCCAGATTTGATTATGGACCGGTTCTACTGAACCCGAATGATGTCCTTCAGCTTCGCCGACCAACGCTTGTCAAAGGTCACCTGATAGGTCAAAATCACGCCAGCCGGCGGGAATGCCAACATGCCATCATCTCCTTTCTGGGGTCGACCTTTTGCACAAAGGACCATGGTTGGTCGATAGGAACCCTTTAGATCATTAAGCCAAGTTTCGGTATCCAAAACCGACATCCTCGAAACGGCAATCGAGTTCTTCAAATACTCAATATAGTCCTTGGGCTTTTCTCGTTCAATTCTGGGCAGAGCCCCTAAATTGGTCAGCATTAAGTCTTGCTTCTCGGGGCCAAAGGCAAAATTCAAAAAGAACAAACTACCTTCAGTTTCAGGGGAGACGTCTGCGGCGAGTGATTCAAGATGCTTTGTTGTTGTCGTTCCCTGGGCGACTGTCTTCGTTTTTCCGTTGGTTGTTATCGTTTGGGAACTGCTTATATACGACTCATATCGACCGGACACAATCGTTACCATGGGCTTGTCCCGGGTAGTTAACTGGTCACCAATGTTTGCACCTTCAATGACCGACCATGGCTCTTTGGCTTGATCAGACTGTGCGACTATCTTTTGGATAGCCAAAACCATTTTGTCATCTGAAAGCTCCGTGACCATCTTTGGCTCGGTAAATCGATGCTTGTTTCCCGCAACCAACATCATCGTAAACGTTGGCTTGACTGACGGTCCAAGTGCCATTGTTGCCAAAAGGGTTGATATCATAGCGATAGTATAAGGCACTTTACAATTTAACGGTCAAAGTTATTTACTGAACCTGAATGACATCCTTCAGCTTCGCCGACCATTTCTTGTCAAAGGTCATTTGGTAGGTCAAGATCACGCCGGATGGAGGGAACGCTAGCAAGCCTTCATCGCCTTTTTGTGCCACACCACTAGCGCACAAAATCATAGAGGGTCCAGTTGTGCCGGAAAAACTCTCTCATCCAATCTTTCATCTCGGACACGGATTGACGGGTAACCCCTATCGAATTCTTAAAGCTCGGAGAACTGAGAACCGGATCCCCAACGCCATTCTGACGAAAGGCACCTAAGTTTGTAATCATTAGTGGCGAATCGACATACGGAGAAGCCAAGTTAATGGCAAAGCTCATCCCAGTGTCCTTCCTTGACACGCCTGAAGACATACTCTGCATTCTAAAGCACCCGGACATTTCCTCAAAAAATTGTTGCACTTTGACTTTGCTTTTGACCGGACTATTTCCCGGATAAGTTGCACCCAAGCTGTTGGAAACCACAGCAAGCTTGGATCGTTTCGTTTCAGGGCTAGTGTCCCCAATGTTGCATCCTTCAACAACTGCCCAATGGGTTTGAGCATTTTCTGAGTCAGTAGCTAGTTTCTGGACAGCGCGAATGACAGCATTTTCTGACGGATTCAAGATTGATCTTATTCCCGTTATGCAATTTTGATTACCAGCCACGAGAATCATAGTGAAAGTTGGTCTGATCTCTTGACCAATCGCAAGCATCGCTAAAAGTGTTGTTGTCATCGTTTCAAACTCGGTGATTCTACGCTTTAGCGATCACCACATTCGTTCAAACCAAACTCATAATTGATGAGTTCCGCATTCTTCAAATCTGTATGTAACCAATAAAGCCTCCAAAGTCGTAGTGACCATTAAAAGATGAGAATTGCTGCAACTGAAACTCCTGAAAAAGAGGTGTTCACGTTGGACCCAACGAAGAGTTTCAAAAAATTGTTTCTTTGGATGCCTGGTCAACTCGTATTTGTTCTCTTAGCCTGGTGGGGAATTTCCTCTCATACGGCATGGGGCATGTTTTTTGCGGCCTTATCCATACCAGCGACGCTCTTGTGCGCATTTATGGCGGTCTTTACGATTGCGAGGCGCCAACATTCTCGCATCGAAATTGTCGAAAATGAACTATGCGAATATTTTGGTTCCAGACTGAGCGAACGTTGGAACTTACTTCAAGCAAGAAAGCTGTCCTCAATTCGATTCACCAAAAACCCTAGTGACGACACTTGGTTTGTTCGTTACGATGAAGGAATTCATGTGCTTATCTTAAAGCGAGAATGGCTTGAGTTCGATACGCTCCTGCGTTTGATTGAGGAACGAAGCAACCTAAAATTTACCGAAGAGATTGCTCCAATCCCAAACCGTGGATAGGGCAATATTTTCTAATTTACCATATTTCCAGTTATATGGAAATATGGTAAAATGAAAATATGAAGACAACGGTGGAACTCCCAGATGAAATCATGAAGGCAATAAAACTTCGAGCTCTAGAAGAAGGAAAGAAGCTGAACGAGATCATGCGAGAACTTTTGCTGAATGGGCTTAAGAACAATGAACCCAAGGGATCCAGCGCACGAATTGGGATTGATGAATTGACGGGCTTACCCGTTATCTTGTGCAGCAAAAAGCCGAAGAAGGACTTGACTCCTGCCCAGCTAAGTGAAATTCTAATTGAACAAGAGGCAAGCTATCACCTATCTTCTCGATAATTCAGTTTGGATAGCTTTTGCCTTAGATGGCCATACGCATCATGATCAAGCGAGGAAGTTCATTAACTCCACATCTGAAGCTCAATCTCTTCTCTTTTGTCGAGCAACACAACAGTCGTTCTTGCGCCTGATCACAACGGCTTCTGTTTTACGACCATACGGTGAACCTCCTCTGACCAATGCCCAAGCGTGGCAGGTCTACAATGACTTAACGTCAAAACCAAAGTTTGGATTTGCCTCGGAATCGGCTGACTTGGAGGTGCTTTGGCGCGAACTATCAAACCTCAACACTGCTTCACCTAAATCTTGGATGGACTCCTATTTGGCTGCCTTTGCCATCGCTCACGACGCTACGTTGGTCACTTTTGATAACGACTTTACGCAATATTCGCATTTGAAGTTCATACTCCTCAAGTAGCACGCTGCAATCTTTAGGTGTGAACTCCTTGGGAGTGGGACGATGGCAATTTATACCTTTCTCCCGACTCCAAGCGACTTCTTCTTTCCCTTCATCCACTCCCGTCGCTTCTTGCACTTGCACTTGCACTGTAAACTATTGCCATGAGTTCCCTTCGGGTCGTAGACGTCGCTCTCGATCCCCGTTCCGGGGGAACCAATGCCATTTACACCTACCTCCCAACTCCAAAGACCCAAGTCGGGGACGCGGTTCTGGTTTCACTCGGTAACCGTCAAGTTCTTGGCTACGCCATCGGATTTCGCGATGTAACACCTGAAACACTCGGCTTTGATCCCATCCACCTTAAACCCATCGCTGGAATCGTCAGCGGGCTCCAAATTCCTGCTCCAATCATGGCCGCTGTGCATTACGTCAGCGAACAATACCTTTGCCCAATCCCATCGGCTCTGACCGCGGCGGTTCCCCCGGGCGTACGGGATCGCCTGATCAAATGCTGGGCGAGTACCGGAAAACCGCGTACCGATGACCTTAAAACCCTCGAAATCGAAGTCCTCAACATCCTCGATCAAGAAGGAGAAATTGAGGAAAAAGAAAGCCTTCAGCCCGGAACCGAAAAGGCGCTCAAATCTTTGGTATCCCAAGAATTCGTTGAGCAAACCCTTAAATTAAAGCCATTTCAACATAAGAAATCCGCCGATGCCCTCTACCGGCTAACTTCGGATGAAGGAAAGGTCGAGCAATTTCTCCGGGTCGACGGAAAGAAGAAACCTGCCCAGGCAGTCGCAGTCATGCAGATTCAAGAAGCCGACGGATCGGCCCTCTCCAGCGCAGAAATTCGCGCGATGGCGGGCGTAACCGAGACCACGGTCAAGGCCCTGATCAAAGCGGAAATCTTGGAAATCGTGACAAGTGATGACCATCACATCACCAAAAAACCGCCAACCCCAAATCGACATCAACAAGTTGCCATTGACGCTATCTGCTCGGCAATTGACGCCAACCAACCGCAACCGTTCCTCTTATTCGGTATAACTGGAAGCGGCAAAACTGAGGTCTTTCTCCGAGCAGCCGGTAAGGCACTCGCGAACGGTCGGCAAGTGCTCTACTTAGTGCCGGAAATTGCCCTAGCGACCCAAGCCATTGCCCAACTAAGAGAGCGTTTCGGCGCTCGCATCGCCATTCTCCACAGTGAGCAATCACCGGTTGAAAGACTCCAGAATTGGCAAGAAGTCCGTAACGGCGGAGCCAGCATCGTTCTTGGCCCGCGCAGCGCCTTGTTTGCTCCGCTCAACAACATTGGGCTTATCGTTCTCGATGAAGAACACGAAACGGGTTATAAGCAGGAACAATCGCCCCGCTACCAATCCCGAACCGTTGCCCGTTTCTTGTCAAAGCAACACAACTGCCCGCTCGTGCTCGGTAGTGCGACTCCATCAATCGAATATTTCGCCGAAGCTGAAGCGAACGAGGAAGAAGCCGACGCCACCAAATTGACCCTGCTAACCCTCCCGAACCGAACCGCATCTGCCGTATTGCCCAAAGTCTTTATCGAAGATCTCAGCTTGGGATACAAAGGCGGAAGCCCTTCTTTGTTCGGTCCGTTGCTTACGGAAAAGCTAGAACGAACCCTCGAAGAAGGAAACCAAGCGATCTTGTTCCTTAACCGCCGGGCATATTCACCATTCCTCATGTGCCGCGATTGCGGAAGCAAGTGGGAGTGTCCCTCCTGCGCCGTCACCCTCAGCTATCACCGACGAGACAACCGCTTAAAGTGTCACCATTGCGGCTACCAAGAACGGGCTCCTGAAGTTTGCCCCAAGTGCGAGGGCACGAAGATTAAGCCGTTTGGTGTCGGTACCGAGAAAGTTGAAGAGTTGGTCAAAGAACAGTTTCCAACCGCTCGAGTCTCGAGGTTAGACCGGGACATTGCCCAAAAGAAAGGTGCGATCGAAGAAGTCATCGCCGACTTCCGCAGCGGAGAAAAAAATGTTCTTGTTGGGACTCAGTTGGTCGCGAAAGGGCTCGACTTTCCAAATGTAACCCTTGTCGGTGTCATCGCCGCCGACGTCTCCCTCAACCTTCCCGACTTTCGGAGTAGCGAGCGCACATTCCAATTATTGAGCCAAGTCGCCGGTCGAGCGGGACGAGGCACCAAGCCAGGCGAAGTTGTGATTCAGACATTTAACCCGACTACTCCTGCCATTGTCTTCGCCCAAAAGCACGAATATTTGGAGTTCTTCCATTATTGCCTCCAAGAGCGACAGGAAGCCAAGTATCCACCGTTTGAGAAGCTGATCAATATCGTGATGTCGGGTGAATCCCGTCCGGCAGTCATTGGTCTCGGAGCTAAAATCCTTGCTCGACTTCAGACTTTTGAACAAATCACTGTACTTGGTCCTACCGACTGTGTGTTAGAACGATTGAATAACCGTTGGCGACGGCACTTGCTCGTCAAGCTACCCAGTGATTTTAATGTTCAGCGCATTGGGGATGCGATCTCGGATGTCGAAGAAAAAGGCGTTCAGCTCGTCATCGACGTTGATCCGTATAGTCTGATGTAGGATTTCACCAATTCAACAGCCAGCAGCTGGGTTGATCTCCGCTCTGCTTGTCAGAATCGCTGTACCCTATAAGAGATCTTCCATCGTTTGAAGTCCCCATAACAGCCTCTGGCAACCAGAGCGATTCTTTGGGCAATCCCCGTCGCCGAGCTTCATCGATGATAGAGATCGGACCTACCTCATCGATCCAAAGGAGGGGAATGGGACTTGAACCGGCTTGTTGCTGTCCGAAAACGAAATGACCATCCCCGGAGATATGATAAATTTCTACACTTTTTGCGTTGTCCGGTATCCGCAGGAAGCGAAGCCCCTTTGGTTGAGACCACACGAAAGGACGATCTCCTTGCTCCGTGCTTCCCCAACCGCCAATTACTTTTCCATCTGCGCTACATGCAGAGGCTAGCGTAGCCCAAGCTGGCTCAATAGTCCCAAGAGTGAGCGGAGCCTTTCCGTCCTCCCACCTCGTAGCCACCGTTCCCTTGTTGTCAATTTGCCTAATTCCTGTTCCGGATCCTGTTCGTTTAGGAACTAGTTCTGGATGCCGCACCAAACCCACCTGCAAATTTCCATCTCTTGAAATAGCCATTACATAGTTGTCTGAGAGTTTTAAGGCCTGCCCCTCTCTCCACCTGGCGGTACGACTCGAGTAATGATAGTCGTCGCCAATACCGCCGTATACTTCTTTTGTAAAGTAAACGCAGGTTCCGTCCTTCGACACCATCGGAGCATGATCAACTCCTTGGGTAGTGCCAATCATAGTTGGCTTTCCGCCGTTCCGCCATACCAAGACCTCGTAGTCTTTGGGTCGCCAAGCAAAACCTACAACAACTTTCCCGTCGTCTGAAACTCCTGTTGGTTCAACCTCTTTCGAGTCTGGCGGACACAAGAGGTTTCGGATTCCACCCGCTTTAGTCCAAGTGACACCGAAGCGTTTCTTGTCTTTCACAAAATGAGTCGTGCCAATAACCGTTTTTCCGTCACCGGAGATATCACGAACCCAAAACGGGATGGGAGTAACATTCGGGATCTCCGCCGAAAGGATCATCGCGATGAGCATGACTTGATTGTATAGTAATGTCAGACCGAAAGTTAGGGCGTCCCAACAACCCAAGCCTTTCTCCCCTGAGTAGCGTCAATACTTCCGCCCACACCTAACCAATTCGCTGATGACTGAAAGCTGAAGGCTGTAGACTATTTCTAATGAACGTCTACGCGATTTGGGTTGATCTGATCGACGGGAAAGAGGACTTACAATTCGCGAAGGCAATCGAGAAGTATCTCAACCACTTTAAAGATCAGGGGCTTGCCGAATCTTGGACCCTAGAGCGCCGCAAACTTGGTTTTGGTCCCGCAGAATTTGGTGAATTTCAAATCCGCATTCTTACAAAAGACCTGGACACCCTCGATAAAATGTTCAACCAAGCTGCAACCAGGACCGGCGAAATCGAAA
>JAYUOQ010000030.1:0-5332 GCA_043760685.1 Armatimonadota bacterium
ACATATCGGCGGATATAGCATCGAGATCGTCAACTATCTCGACGATAGCGGCACCACCACCGAATTTGTCCACAGCCCAACCCGCCTCTTTCGAAGAATCGAAGGCGTAGAATTTTCCCAACCGATTCATGAGCAGATAACGCCTTCCCTGATGTCGTTCCGAATGCCTTGGACACCACTCCCTGGAGCAAAAATTCACCACGACGGTTACCGTCAAGCCGCAATCGCCGAGAAGAACAAAGTTCAACGAACCTTGGACATTCTCGAAGGCGTCATTGCCAAGCATCCCGACGATCCGTTCCACCTCTTTAACCTCGCCAACACGCATTTTGTGGCTGCCGACTACGCCAAAGCCGCCGAAGTTGCTCAGAAATGTGTCAAGTTCATGCCGACTTCTGGAGCCGAGTACGGTCACGCAGCTTTCCAAGTCTTGGTAACCAGTCTCGATATTCTTGGTCGCCAGCAAGAAGCTCTAAGAGCTTGCGACAACTGTGATCAAACTGCCTATAGCGGAGTGGTTAACGAGTACCTTCGAGCATCCGTATTTCTCAACCTCGGTCGCTATCCCGAAGCCATGCGATCATGCGAAAAGTGCATGACGCTAAGCTGGCCGGATGGCTGCATTGGAGATAAAGGCATTGCCGATTTTCGACGACACGGTCTCCACGCCCAGCTTCTCGGTTGCCTCGGCAAGTGGCAAGAATCCCTCGATGGGTTCGACGATACGCTGTCTCGACAGCCTGGTTTCCGACCCGCCCTTATGGGACGAGCAATCGCCCTTGAGAATCTTGAACGATTTGACGAAGCCGAAAAGGATTATTTGGCGGCGATCACTGATCCACGCCAAGTCGCAATGTGCTCACGAGGATTAGCCGTAATCGCCGAGCGACGCGGAAACATCGAACTGGCTTGCACATATTTCGAACAAGCTTGGAACGCGCAACACGAGAACCAAGAACTTTGGAACGAGTGGGTCACTTGTCTCGATGAGCTTAAGGACTTGTCTCGAATCGAGCATGCATACGGACAGTATTTAGAATTTCACAAGCCAACCGTTGGCTTTTATGTCAATTGGGCACGAGCTTGTGAACGAATCGAAGCGTTTGATCATGCCGTTGGTCACTTCCAAGAAGCGATCAACTTTGATCCAAGCGACTCCAATGCATCATTCAGCTTTGGCGACATGCTGTACAAGGTTGGGGCTTATTCCGAAGCCGCTCAGGTTTATGAGATTGCCTTGCGATCAAGAATGGACTTTGCCGATGGCTGGTTCGTGCTTGGCAATTGTATGGCACAAATGGATCACGACCAAGCTGCGGTGCAGTGTTACTCACAAGCTCTCGTACTGGATCCTACTCACGCCAAGGCTCAAGCGAACCTACAAACCGTCCAACAAGCGGCGTAACTAGCGGCTCTGGATTTCGGTTAGATAGCTGCCTCCGCAGCCCTAAACCCAAAACTTAAAGTTTGACAATGTGCCCGATTTTCCAGGACTTTGCTGTGGAGGCTACAGGGTTTTAACTTAAGCCTCCACAGCAAAGTCCCGATGGTTCATTGTCGGCAGAACATCGTATATTTGTCGTATTCGGGCTGCGGAGGCAGCGCATTTGAGCCGCTAAACTAGAGAGATTATGTTGCTTGCCCAAATCGACGAGCTAATTCGTCGCCATCTTGGCGAGCAGGGTGTCCCTGGAGCATCGGTAGCCATCATTCAAGACAATGAGCCTCTGCTGGTAAAAGGCTATGGTTTTGGCGACCTAGAAAAGCAAATTCCGGTCACCGCCGACACCACCTTCCAAATCGCCTCACTCACCAAGCAATTCACCTCGATGCTCATCCTCATGCTTGTGCACGAAAAGAAGCTACACCTGGATGACGCGATCACGAAGTGGTTTCCCGAGGGTGGCGACAAGTGGTCAATGATCTCGGTGCGCCACCTAATGGCTCATCTGTCCGGAATTTCTGATAATCCCATGGACTCGTTGGATGATCAAAAGGAATTCACTGAAGACGAGTTTGTCCGTACTATTGCAAGTGCTCCGCTTCTGTGGCAACCCGGCACTAAGTGGGACTATTGTAATTCGGGCTACACGTTGCTTGGCGCTCTGATTCGCCGAGTCACTGGACTTCCTTGGTATGAAGCCATGCGTGAACGGATATTTGACCCGCTTGGAATGGCGAGCGCACGGGTCATTGACGAAATCCCTAACCCCTACCGAGCGACTGGATACGAAATGGAATATGGCAAATTGCAACCGCAAGGATGGATCGCTCCAAGCCATAACACCACTGCCGACGGGGGACTCCTCATGAGTGCGCGAGACTTCGTTGCTTGGTCCGCTGCTCTCGGTTCCGATCGTCTTCTTCCTCAAAAGGTAATTCAACAAATGTGGGAACCGTCTCATTTTCGCGACGGAAAGATTGCAGGAACAACCGAACTTCGTTTTGGGCTTGGGTGGATGCTCCCCACTGAACCTAACCTCCCTCGAATGGCTCGGCACAAAGGTGCTTGGCAAGGCTTCTCAACCTTCATCGGTCGTCTGCTTGACACAAAAACCACCGTCGTCATCCTCACCAACCTCGACGATGACTTTAGTCATCCTGATGTGATTGGACGAGACGTTCTTCAATTAATGATTTCCGTCAAACTTTGATCAAACAAGGAGCTGCAAATCAGGCTTTGCAGTTTCGAAAATTCTCGTAAGTTTGAGCACTCTCAAATGGCTTGCGATCCTAGTCGGCTAAACCACAACCCGTTCGCGGTACTGCACCGCCTCAGCAAGATGACCTTTCTTCACGATCTCACTACCATCAAGGTCAGCGATCGTTCTAGCGACCCGCAGGATCCGATCAAAGACCCGAGCCGAGATGTTCATCCGGTTTGCTACCTGGCGCATGAACTGATCGCACTCCTCATCTAGGGCAACCATTTCCTTGGTCTCCCGAGGAGACATCTTTGCATTGACCCGCGAGCCACCCAATCGCGAAGCCTGCAAAGCGCGAGCCCGTAAAACCCGCCCACGAATGTCTTCGCTCGGCTCTCCGCTGCTTTTATCCAGCAACTCGTCCGGCTTTAGGCGCGGAACCTCGATATGGATATCGATTCGATCGAGCAAAGGTCCGCTGATCTTTCCGGCGTACTTGATGCAGCTTGACGGCGTCGAGACGCACTTCTGTTCGGGCAAACCTCGGAATCCACACGGGCAAGGGTTCATCGCCCCAATCAGAATGCATTCGGCTGGAAACGTGACCGTGTTCTGAACGCGAGCAACGGTGACAATTCCGTCTTCCAATGGTTGACGCAATGCCTCCAAAACTCCCCGGTCAAACTCAGGCATCTCATCCATAAAGAGACATCCAAAGTGAGCCATCGAAATCTCGCCTGGCTTCGGGTTCTTTCCTCCGCCAACAATCGCCGCGTGCGAAGCAGAATGATGTGGAGCCCGAAACGGACGTTCCCAAATCAAGCCATCCTTTTGCTTCTGACCACTCGATGAGTGAATCCTCGTTACCGATACACTCTCTTCTAAACTCAACGGTGGCAAAATCGTTGGCACCCGGCGAGCCAACATCGTCTTACCGCTACCGGGGGGACCGACCATGAGAACGTTGTGACCGCCCGCCGCGGCAATCTCTAACGCCCGCACCGCATGCTTTTGACCCTTCACGTCACTAAAATCAACCAAATATTCTGGTCGACGGGCCTCGGGAGAATCGTCAAATCGTTCCGGCTGAATCAGCATCGAACCATTGAGTAGTTCAACCGCATCAAGGAGGGTGGTTACACCATAAACATCCAGTCCCATCGCTACCGCCGCTTCCGGAGCATTTTGCTTGGGAAGGATTAGCCGTTCAAAGCCGTTTTCGAGCGCCATTAACGCAATGCTGACTGCCCCATTGATCGGGCGAAGATTTCCGTCGAGACCTAACTCACCAATGATCATTGTGTTTTCAAAGACCTGGATGGGAATCTGGTTGGTTACCGCAAGAACCGCACACGCGATCGGCAGGTCAAGAAATGGACCCTCTTTTCGGATGTCGCCAGGGGCGAGATTACAAACGATCTTCCTCGAATACGGAAAATCCATCTGACTGTTGCGAATTGCAGCCCGGACCCGCTCTTTACTTTCTCCAACGGCTTGGTCGGGCAGCCCAACGAGCAAGAAGGTGCTGTTTTCGGTCACGCCCTGAAGGTCCACTTCGACAACAATTGGCAATGCCTCAATCCCGCTGAGGGTTGCAGAATGGGCTTTGGCAATCACTGGATAATCTTATCTGAGATTTTGTTCTCAGTGCTTGCTATCTTTCTCAACTAGCTTCTGGGCGGCTTCCCAGGCGCGTTGAATATCCGAAACCAATAGGGAGAATCCACCATCGTTATCGGGCCGCTGCTGACGGAGGATATAACTCGGATGGAGGGTTGCGATCGCAGTTTTGGCGTACTCACACGGAAAATACAATCCCCGTTCCTTCGTGATCAAAAAGCTCTTTTTGATGAGGTTCTTAGCACTCGGCGCACCAACACACAGAATAACCTTTGGTGCAATCAAACCCAGCTGAGGAATCAACCATTGCCGACACGCCATGGTCTCATCATCGGTTGGCGGTCGATTCTGAGGCTTACCGGTCGACCAATCCGCCGCACGACACTTGACCGTGTTGCAAATGTAAACCACCGACCGGCTAAGTCCAGCTTCTACCAAGGCTCTATCTAAAAGCTGCCCTGCACGACCAACGAACGGTCTTCCTGTCTTGTCCTCTTGGTCGCCCGGACCTTCGCCGACCAAAACAAGCGGTGAATGAGGGTCACCCTCTCCGAAAACAACGTTGTTTCGTCGTTCCGAAAGGGAACACGAAGTGCAACCCAAAGCCGTCAATCTCAGTTCATCAAGCGTCATGTCGAATGGCTTCCATCAACTTGCTATAAACGTCGCCCAAAGTATAGGGCTGAACTCTGACTTCGCCGACCGTGGTCATGAAATTCGTGTCTCCATTCCATCGAGGAACGACATGCCAATGGAGGTGAATAGGAATACCCGCCCCGCCAGCACTGCCGATATTGACCCCAACATTGAAGCCTTGAGGGTTGAAGGCAGTTTTAAGCCACGTGATCGACTTTGCGATCAACTGATTGATTTCCAACAGTTCGTCGTCCGTCATGCCTGGCAAGTCGTTAGTCTGGCGGTACGGCGCAACCATGAGGTGCCCACTGGTGTACGGATAGGCATTGAGCAAAACAAAGGCAGTCTTGCCTCGGTAAACAATGAGGTTCGTACTGTCCTCGTTTGCATTTGGTAGATCAATAAAGATGTTCCCGGAACCGCCTTCAACC
>JAYUOQ010000031.1:0-5317 GCA_043760685.1 Armatimonadota bacterium
GTGGTCGGCGATAAGCTTCTTGAGGTCATGGTACTGCGAAACGGACGTGAAATGAAGTTCAATCTCCCTGGCCGAGTCTACAAGGCAGGAGACTATCGATTGAGGGAAAATCCGTTTGCAACTCAGGAAGAAAAGATGCGGTTAGAAGAGTGGCTCAAAATCCCAAAGTGAACTAAGAGCAAGGTAAAATTACTGAACCGAATGAGTGTCTACGTTGGTCTTGATTGTGGCGGTTCCTCAAGTCGAATCCTCGCAGTTGATGAAGCAGGAAAGATACTGTTTCAGGGTCAAAGCGGGGCAGCTAACCTGGTCAGTACGCCTGAAGGGCGGCTCCGCAAAAATCTAGGCAATGCGGCAATCGGTTGCCCAGTTCCTGATTTTGTATGCGGTTGTTTTGCGGGGTTGATTAATGATAACGTCCGCACTCGAGGATTGAACATTCTCAGGGACACTTTTCCTGAATCTACAAATTTTCGCGCAGAACCAGACTACACCGCTGCCCTCTTTGCATCTGAAGACGCCGATGTTTGCGTGATTGCTGGGACGGGATCACTCATCTGTTCGCGCGAAGATGGTCGCATTGTAAAAAGTGGTGGACGAGGATACATCCTTGGCGACGAAGGATCTGGATACTATTTTGGTCGCGATGTATTGATGACCTTTCTAAAAAGTCCTGACGAGATTAGCAACTCTGCACTTAGAAGTATTCAAGAGGTATTTGGAAGTACGGAGGAGACGACAATCATTACCGGAGTCTACAAGGCGCCATCTCCAGCAACAATTCTAGCAAGGCTCGTGAAGGCACTCGGCCATGACGCCGCTGAAGGACGCCCATATGCAGTGGCAAGTGTTCAACGAAATACAACCGAATTGGCTAACTTATTTGTCAATCATATTGAAGAGCATCACCCGTCTGCAACCAGACTTTCGGTTTCTCTCAGTGGAGGAGTTTGGAAGGCAGCAGCAATTTTTAAGGATACGTTTCGAGAAGTGCTTGAAAGGTCCTTACCGGGCGTAGAATTTGATATCCGTCGATTGACGAAGCCGCCACTTTATGGCGCGGTCGAACTAGCAAAGGAAATGAATAATGGCAACTGAATCTAGAAATCCACGTTCTTATGGGCTCGACAAGATGAATGCGCGAGAGATCGTTCGCCTGATGGACGAAGAAGAACATGTGGTTTTTCGGGCCATGCAAAATGCTCAACCAGAGATAGCGGAAGCAATTGAAAAAGTTGCCGAATGCTACCGAAAAGGTGGAAGAATTTTTTACGTTGGTTCGGGAACGAGTGGAAGAATTGCCACAGCCGACGCCGCCGAAATGCCTCCAACTTTTGGAATAGAACCGGATCGGTTTATTGCAATTGTTTCCGGTGGAAATGTCGCGAATGATAAGGCAGTTGAAGACGCAGAAGACGATGCCGCCGCTTCAATTCAAACACTCAATTTGATGGGTGTGGGACCAAATGACGTAGTTATTGGGCTCGCCGCAAGTGGAGTTACTGCATTTGTATTGTCAGCGATCAAACATGCTCGTCAAAAAGGATCCTGGACCTGTGGAATTTCAAACAATAAGAAGACTCCCCTTCTCGAGCTTGCTGATCTCGGCATTTTGCTCGATACCGGTCCGGAAGTGCTCACCGGCTCAACAAGGTTAAAAGCAGGTACATCTCAGAAGATGGCACTGAATAGAATTTCAACGGGAGCAATGGTTCTAAACGGCAAAGTCATCGAAAATTTGATGGTCGACGTTAAGGCTAAAAATATTAAGTTGCGAGAGCGCTGCGTACGCATTGTTTGCGAGCTATCGAACGCAACTTCTGATGAAGCAAGAAGCCAACTGGAATTGTGCGATTACAATATCCGCACAGCTATCGAAGAACTTCAAAAAGTCCAGGTTTAAGAGCACGGCCTACGGTCAAGCAGACATTTCCCTAAGGGAATTGTCTGCTTGATTGTTTTTCTAAGGTGTATATGGAGCAACGTAACCTTGATTCAAAGGTCCGCGGAACTCACGATAATGAAGGGCCAAACAAATGTGGACAATAGGTGCTGTAAACAGAATTCCTACGCAACATGCAATGATTCCGAGTCCAGAGGCAAGTACTGCGACCAACATGATTCCGCAAAATGCCCACGCATGTTCTTTAAGCATCCAATATGACTTTTTCATCGCTTCAATTGGGCCTAGGCCCTCCTTAGCAGAAATTATCGGGGCAAACCCGAACACACCAGCAACATAGATCCCAGGAACCAGGCAAAGGAATAACCCAACGTAAACAACCAATATGTAGAGAAATGTTGTAAGGGCAAGAGGGAGAAAGTTACGGAATCCAGAAAACATTGTGTTGAGGTTTGTAGTGCCGGTATCGGCTTCTTCGAGCGCACAAAGCGATATCCCGATTGTGATAACGTTTGCAATTGCGCCCGGAATGAGTACCAAAACGACCGCAAATGGAAGCATCGACCAATTAATCAGAGGCAATTCTCCTGGTCGTGGGTTCTGCACTCCTAAAGGATTTCCGTAGAGAAGATTATTACTAATCATAGAGAACGGAAAACTGATGATTTGGTTGATAATTCCTGCAAGTAGAACTGCAACTACATAGACTCCCATGTTCTTTTTAATCATTTCCCAGGATTCAGAAATGAAGTCAAAATAGACGCCTGGACCACGGTAACCGCGGCCGCTTCCACCTACTCCGCCGGTTTGACCTGCTCGCGGATACTGGGAATAATTTGGAGGTGTTTCCATACCTCGACTAGCATACGGCAATCAGGACCGATTGTAAAGCAGTATTTGAGCCTGAAGTCAAATTCTGGGCTTACTTTTGTTTTGTTGGAACCCAAGCCGTTGTCCGACCACCGATTTGTTCACGAATGATCTTTTCGCCTTCAAGGGTTTCTTCTCCACTTTTACCGCCCCATCGAGCATGAAATAGCCAGTCCTTGGGAAACTGATCTTTGTCAGCTCCAACAGTCACCGCATGGCTAATGACGATCCTGATCGCGTCCCACAACTTCGCGGTTTCGGGCATTGATAGGCTGGAACCGAGGCGGGATGGTCGAATTCCTGCGACATAAAGAACTTCGTCGGCTATCCAGTTACCTATTCCAGCAAAAATTGCTTGATCTAGTAGGATTGCCTTAATCGGAGCATTCTTCTTGGATACTTTTGTGTGGATTTCTTCGGGAGAAGGAAGGTCGAGAAAGCAGTCTCGACCAAGCTTCGAAATGGCCAGGTCTTTTTCCGGTGATTCGCAGAGCCAGATTCTCGATAAGCGACGACCATCCGTCATAGCGATTTTGCGACCGTCTTCAGCGGTTAGCATCATTTTAAGGAATCTTGGTCGACCAGATTCGTCTTCCATTGGCGCCTCTCCGTGCTCTCGGAGGCGAATCGTGGGTTCTCCGACTTCTCGGAGCCAACCCGCCATGCCGAGGTGTGCAAATAGCCAAGGTTTTTCATCCAACTCGAACCAAAAGTACTTCCCTTTTCTTCCAGCGGCAGTTACAGTGCGATTTAGAATTGTGTCGTGAACTAGGGTATTAGGAATGCCTTTTAGAACGATTTCATCTGGAACTATCTCAGCTTCGACGATCTTCTTTCCGACGAGGGCTCGCTCAATCGTTCGTCGAACAGTTTCAACTTCTGGGAGTTCAGGCACCCAATGATTTTAGCTTATGGATAATCGGTTAGACTCTGAGTATGACAATGTTTGACGGCGGTCGATCGGAATACACGTCTGGAAGACTCGACTTAAAGAATCTCAATGTTTCACCCTTCACCCAACTTCATGATTGGGTACAGGAAGCCGTTAATACGGGAGCAATTGAGCCTCATGCGATGACACTTGCAACAGTGAATGCCGAGAACCATCCATCCGCAAGGGTTGTCTTATTGCGTGGGCTCGACTCTGGTTTGGTCTTCTACACCAACTATTTGAGTCGAAAAGGGAGTGATCTTTCTGAGAATGACCATGCTGCAGTTTGTTTTTGGTGGGGCAATCTCGAACGACAAGTACGAGTTGAGGGGAGAGTGGAAAAAGTTCGACCACAGAGTCAGACCAATACTTCGCGTCTCGACCTCGGGATAGCCAGGCTGCTTCGGCAAGTAGTCCCCAAAGTCAGATTATTAATGGGCGAAAATACCTTGAAGCCAACATGAAGGAGCTATTCGAGCGAGAGCCAATAGAGCGTCCTGAACACTGGGGTGGATATCGTCTTATTCCTAATTACTTTGAGTTTTGGCAGGGGAGAAAGGCTCGACTCCATGATCGCTTTTGTTATGTGCTTCAAGGCGAAGAATGGGTGATTCATCGTCTTGCCCCTTAACGAATAGCTATGAGTTCGGGGCAGCCTGGTTTTTAAAGATTGTCCAAACGAGGATAAGCAAGAACCCACCAATTGCAACTCCAAGACAAAGCCCACCGTTGGGATCTTTTTCGCTTTTCGCCTTGAAAGCATCAAAGATATTCCATCCTGAAACAATCAGCCCACCAGACTTTGTGAAAATTGCCGCAAGTACTCCTAAGCCGAGCCAAAAGAGGATAGCCCAGAGTCTAGTTTTCTTACTTTGATTCGGCATTTCACCATCCGTTCTTGGATATTGAGTGAAGTTCGACGGAGGTGCAGCAACGTTTTCGTAAGGATTGATAGGACGGACTCCTCCAAGCTCTGGCATTTGAGATGCAGCCATATTTGTGCTGGAGAGGTTATCAGTGACAATTGTGTCGGGTAAGACTCGGCCCTCTTGAACCCATTTCTTTAATGTGATGAGATCGACCGGCCCGTATTGGTTTCCATCCTTATCTGTAACTGAATATTGCATTATTTTTACCTAGTCGTTGTTTGCGGAACCACGGGAGGAATGGTGGTTCCAACCGCTGAGAGTAAGTCGGGCATTTGGATGGGTGGATCCGTCAACAACTTTGTCCTTTCCACTGTGTAACTGAGCCAGAACCGTCTTTCGGATGTCTTGAGAAGTATTCGGTAGTGATCCGTGGATGAGGCAATAGTGGAAAAAAACAACGTCACCAGGCTCTGCAGTAAGCGGTGTCGAACCTTCGATTGGATAGTTTGTCAAGAGGTCAGAATCTTTGTTTCCAGTTGTTCCGCCTATTTTGCCTAGCTTATGGGTTCCCGGATATACTCGAAAGCATCCCATTTCTTCTGTTGCGTGGCTAACATGGATGATTCCCGCCATCATCGTATCCAATTCAGTTGGAAAATACTCCCAGTCCTGATGCATGGGGAATGCCGCCCCTTTCTCTGCGGGCTTTTGGAATAGTTTGCTGTGGTGAAGAATAACATCTTC
>JAYUOQ010000032.1:0-2131 GCA_043760685.1 Armatimonadota bacterium
TTTGGAATGAAATTTGGTCGGGTTCAATTTACTCCCGATATGATGCCTTCTGATGTCACTGGCACTATGGTCTTTGATGTCTCTAAGAACGAGTTTCAATTTCGACCTGGCCCACTTTTTGCTGGTCTTCTCCTGGCCGACGAAATCAATCGAACTCCGCCCAAGACACAATCGGCTCTTTTGGAGGCGATGGAAGAACGAAAAGTTACGATTGATGGAGTTACTCATGATTTGCCGGCTCCGTTCTTAGTCTTTGCTACCCAAAACCCTTTGGAATATGAAGGAACATATCCTTTGCCAGAAGCACAGCAAGATCGCTTTTTGATGAAAATCCTCTTGAGGTATCCGTCGGCAGAAAACGAGATTGATGTATTGAAGCTCCACCACTCTGGTTTTCACCCGCAAAACCTTGAAGAGCGAGGATTACAGACCGTAACTTCCGTTGAAGAGTTGAAAGCGGTTCAAGCAGAAGTTACTCGTACAAAGGTTGAAGATAAGATTTTCAACTACATTTACGAAATCGTGAAGACAACTCGAGACAATCGGGACATCATGGTTGGTGCATCGCCGAGAGCCGGAATTGGACTGCTTAATATCTCAAAAGCAATTGCCCAAATGCGGGGACGAGACTTTGTTATTCCCGACGATGTAAAGGAGTTTGCTCCGGCCGTTTTGCGACATCGAATTCAATTACGTCCGGAATCAGAAATTGAAGGTCAAACTTCCGATGATGTTTGCAAGAGAATCTTGGATTCAATTCCAGTCCCTCGCTAAACTATTTTGGCTCTTTGGTCGTCTAAGATCAACATATGATTATTTCGTCCTTTGTTCTGGGGCTCCACTTCGCGATGCAGGCGGCGGCCTTTCAGGTGTCGGTTCCTTCACTTGCTAAGGCTCCTTCTTCGGAGACTGTTGTCGCGAAAGTGAATGGCATAAACATCAAGGCCAAGGACGTGGAAGATCTCCTATGGGAAGTTAGAGGAGAGGAGATCCTCAACGACCTCATGTTTTATCAGGTTGCCAAATCGGAAGCAGAGAAGCTTGGAATTGTTGTAACTGATGGCGAAATTGAACAGGAGATTGCCCGTCAAAAAGATTTGATGAAGTCGGGACTTACTCCGGGTCAAACCGTTGAAGATGCGCTTGCCCAGGCTGGACAGACAAAGAGCCGGCTTTATTTGGCGGCAAAGTCATCACTCTACTTTTCCAAAATCGCCCTACAAGAATTTGATCCCAAGGCCTTTGTAAGGGTCTCAACTATTGTTGTTCATCCACCATCAGAGAAAGCATCCGACGTTGCAGCAACTATTCAAGTTGTTCAGAAAGCATATGACCGAATCAAAGCTGGCGAACCTTGGGATCGCCTTGTGAACGAGCTTGTTGTGGACCAAGAAGGAAAACAGCAGAATGGGCTGCTGGGTTGGAGGGAGCTTTCAGCTTTCCCTGATGAAGCAAAATCTCAAATCGTCAAGCTCAACAAAGGTGAAGTCACCCAACCAGTCCAAACAAAGAATGGCATCCAGATCTTTCGAGTTGAAGCGAAAGGTGACGGCGCATCAAAAGCCGAGCTTGAGCAAATGCGAACCGAATTAGCCGAACTACTAAAGTTTCAGGCGACTCAACGAATAAAGAAAACTTTGAAGATAGAAAAGCTCTATCCCCCCAAAAAGGGCGGTTCATAACGTGTATTGTTAATGAATGACCGTAACAGAGGCGCTTCAAAAACGCAGAGCGATTCCATCATTTGATACTTCGATACAGATTTCAAAGGAAGAACTTGACAAGCTGATAGACCTAGCCAGCTTAGCGCCAAGTTCGATGAATTTGCAGCCATGGGAATTGATCGTTTGTTTTTCTGCTGAAGATAAAGCTCGTATGCAGGAGGTTACGATGAATCAGAAAAAGGTTTCTGAGGCTTCCGCAGTGTTAGCAGTTATTTGCAACTTAGATTTTCCGGATCATGCGGATGCTATTGCGGCAGGCAATGTAACGAGAGGATATTTTCCGGAAGAGCGCAGAGCCGGATTTATTGAAGGCGCCCATTCTTTCAAGAAAAACTCACAGGCACTGAGAGAGGAAGCCATTCGAAGTTGCAATTTGTGGGCCATGTCATTTATGTTGGCAGCCACTG
>JAYUOQ010000033.1:0-5301 GCA_043760685.1 Armatimonadota bacterium
TTCGTTGCCCCGAGCGTCTTTTACCTTCGAAGCATCTTGATAGTCGCCCGCTTGCTCAAAGGCTGATCCAAAGGTCACAAACAGGGTTCCCAGAATAACAATCAGGAGAATAATCCCTTGCCAATTCATGCGAAATAAGCTGATGATGAGTACCACGACGCCGGCGATCAGAGCAAAGGTCGTTAGCCCACCAATGAAACTCGAAATTGGACTGGTGGTGAAGATGATTTGCCAGCCAACTTCGTAGCCCGAACCAACGAAATGCTGTCGGTCGGGAAAAGATAAGGCGATCCAAAACGCAAGGACCAGAAGAACTGACATCACAATCGGCGAATAATCCCTTCGTTTTCGTGATGCCTCCATGAGTACATCATACTTCTAACCAGCTCTGTCGAAGAGAGGGATAACTAGTTCCCGGAACTCTTTGCCAGTGTACTGGCTCCCTCTGTCCTAAGGAAGGCGTCAGAGGTTCGAGTCGCTCCAAGGCCGCTATTCAAATCCTTCAAATCAGCAGCCTTGCCGGACGCTCAAGCAGACCCTACCAAGGGTTCAGACCCTTCCGCTGTATCCTCCAAAGCCACGGCTTGAATGGAGTCACGGCGTCCCTTGACTTCCAGCAGTCCGAGCGACTTCGTCGAGAACCCTTCAAGGGCTGAGGCGCTTGCCAACGCATCCGTAGTAGCCAAAACGTTACAGCCTTGAGATTTACATGATTCCGCGAGCCGCGACGCAACATTCAGAACGTCGCCGTGATGCACAAGATCACTCTTGAGCACCCCCACTTCGGTAGTGATCACGGTGCCCGCGTGGATGCCGCACTTGAAAGAGGGCACAAGCCCATAGCGCGTCGTGTAATAGCTGCGGCGTTGATCAAGCCGTTGCTGAGCTAGACGAATCATACGAGGCCAGGCGACGCGAGTTTGGCCGGAAGTTAAGCGCCAAGTGAGAACGACCTCGTCCCCAATATAGTGGCTCACCTCGGCGCGACTAGCGAGAATCGGCTGAGTCAGATCGGCCATGAAATCACGAACAAAAGAGCTGAAATCCGCATCGCCGACTCGTTCGGCGATGGTCGTCGAGTCATTGATATCGAGAAACATCACGACCCGGCGTTCTTGAATGGGTTGACGATAGCGCCCTAGCATCCATCCAGTCAAAACGCCGGGCCCTAACTTACGACCGAGCGACACGAAGAAGGAAGCCAAAACTGAAGCAACCAGAACAAACCCGTAAACCTGAAGCATTTCGCCACGAGGAGATACGACGCCGAATGCCGTTGGAAGTGCCTGTCCAATCGAAGCTTGTCCGGCCATCACCAGATAAGCGAAGAGAATCAAGGTGCCCGACAGGGCCATCGCAAAAACCCGGATCACCGTAACAACCAGGATTTCGACGAGAAATGGAGCGGTCCGTAGCCGAGGTACCAAGGTGATCTCAGCGGTCGCCAACACCCAAGTCATCACAAAACCAATCGCAGCCCCGATCCCCAAGTTGAGCGGCGTGGCACTTCGCAGAACGACAAATGGCACGATAAGTCCGACGGAGACCCCATACAGACTCGACCTTACGGTCGCTCTTAACCAATGATGGGTCTCTTCTCGCGAGCTCATAATATCGTTAAGTGTAGCCGACGATAGTTGTCCAAGCGAACCCTCTTTGCGAAACCGTAAGTTGTCCGGAACGGGCACCGTTGGCTTCAGTGAATCGGTCGGCCAGTTCACCGAAAATTATGAATCAAGGAATGTCGACGGGCTTGTGTCGAGTAGTTGCTTCACTTCGAGATCGGTTGCCACCGGCTTCTCGGGTAGGTAGTGCGCACTGAACTTCACGCTGAATCGCAAGGTCCAGCCGTTGAGTTCAGAGAACAAATAGACGCGCCGAGTTTCTTCGTCGCGCTCAACCTCATCCGATTTCAGGAGACTTTCTGTGTTGCCCTGAGACTGAAACCAGACGTAGCTCGACCAACTCTCCTCAAGAGAAATTCAGGAGGGGGCTAACGCCCCATCCCGAGACGGAAAAACTAGACTCTAGACTGGTCAGGATACCGGGACTAACCAGCACCATTTGCGGTTCTCAAAACGCGATCTCCGTTATTTGCTTTGGTTTCTCAAAAGGTCTCTCTTAGCCCCTGGATATTGAGAGACTTCTTTAGACTCAAACCAGAACATTTCAACCTAAAATTTTTCGGTTCTAATGAAGGCGTCAGAGGTTCGAGTCCCTCCGGGTCCGCGCCACTCACTGCAACCATTTTGCATACCATCGCACGCGAGTTAGTCGGTGCATCAATGTATGGTAAGTGAATGATCAAGGAACCTCTACAAATGGGTGGGTAACTACAAATGTCCAGACTTCACGGCTTGAAGATAAATTTTGAAATTGGCAGCTTTTTGTTGCTGATGTGTCACGATGATCGAAGGAAGTTGTCATGACCAACCAAGTGCTACGTAATTTTCTTTTCCTTTCCACTATTATGGGGTTTGCTTCGGGCTTGACCCTTCCGAGTTTGGCTCTGCCTCAAGAATCTAAGAAAAATTCAGAGGAGCCTACTTCTGAGTTCCTCATGGAAAAGATGACGGGCAAATGGATTATGCGGGGAACAATCAATGATGAGAAGGTAACACACGACGTTTACGTCGACCGGATTCTTAATCGACAATATGTCCGTATCCATGAGGTCTCACGTGAAAAGGATGCCTCTGGAAAGCCTCAATACGAAGCCTGGCTCCACATTGCATGGGACAAAGCAAACGAGGAATTTGTGGTCATGTGGCTCGACAATACTGGTGTAACCAATTTTTCTGCTGATGGCGTGGGACACGGAAAACCGGATGGAGATCGTATCCCCTTTATCTGGAAATTGGCCGACGGGAGTGGTATTCACAACACGTTTGCATACGAACGAGCAAGTAATACGTGGTCATGGAAAATCGACAACTTAGATAAGTCTGGGAAATCCTCACCTTTTGGAAAGGTGACATTGAAACGAAAGTAGACTTTCCAAGCAGTCGCTGGGAGAATTTATGGCCTCAGACTTGAACTTTGTTGAATACGTCCGTGATCAAACAAACGCATCGGGACAAGTCACGTTCAAGAAGATGTTTGGCGAGTATGCGATCTACTATGATGAGAAGATCGTTGCGCTTGTTTGCGATGACCAACTGTTTAATAAGCCGACTGCTGGTGGTGGATATATGCTTGGCACGATCATCGAAGCACCCCTATATCCCGGAGCTAAGCCGCATTTGCTGATTGGAGAACAGCTTGACGATCAACATTGGATGTCGAGTCTCATTGAGATAACAGCAAATGAGCTTCCTGCCCCAAAGCCTAAGAAACCGAAGTCACAGAAGTGAGTAAACGAGAAATTGACTACACCCTGGTAACTTCCGGGTGGCACGTTTAGGCGATCATTCCGTCTCGTGAACCTCGTCGGAATCTTTGAACTGCCGAGCTGAGAGCCTGAGCATGGATTGCTCTCTATCCCAGCTATAATTTCCAATGCCCTTAGCCACGCATGCCTCGCTGACGCTAACTCGATTCGACTCTTTGCTTAAGCCGCAGTCAGTCGAGCCTCAAGGGATCCCAGGACCAAGTTCCTTGGTGCTGCGGGCGATATTCGGGTGGGAGCAGTTCGCCCTTGTTCTGTACAAGCGTTTAAATTACTTTTGGGTCGGCGTTCCTTTGATGAAAGCCGACCCATTGTGCGATCTCAGTACGTAACCGTCACTTCAACGATCATTCCCGCGAACCTCGCCCGGTAGTAAGCGACCGCATCGGCCTCAATCGAGCTCGGCCCAGTTATCCCGGCTAGACCATGAAGGTAGTAACTTCCATGGTCTTCCACTTCGCCTGGATTCGGTGGAACGCCGAACGGTCCAAAGTAGGCATTCTTGCCATAGTAAGCCGTATCGTTGAACCCATAGCAATGAACGGAGTACCCTTTCGCTCCTTCGACCTTCGGCCATGTGAAGATCGCATTCACGTTGACACGATCATCTGGCTTGGGATTCACCTGAGTGTCGAAGTGTCCGATCACGATCGTCTTCTTTTCTTCGATCTTGGCTTGCGAGCGAGCCGTTCCGTGTTCGGTCGTGCCATTTCCGCCGACCGAGAGAACCGTCACCGAAACCGTGTCTTCTCCATTAGCCGAAGTCGTTGCGATGTACTGAGCCGTTGGCGATGAAGACTCATATTCCGTCGCCGCCTGTGCAAACCTTCCGAACTTGCCTGTCGTCTTCCAGCGGTAGCGAACCGTCCCGATCGGAATCTCATCGAGGCTTGCCGTAAAGGTCTGTGACTCATCCTTATGCAATGAGACCCGAAGCGGATAGAGATGAGGAACGTTCTTGCGAATCTTGATTTTCGAGGTTTCGGTTCCGATTGGATTTCGGTTTTGCCCGTCGATTTCTTTCGCCGTAACCTGTATCGTGTCTTCAACGTCTCCCTGTGATGTAACTCCCGCATAGGGAACAAAGGTAACTGTATTCGTAGTGGTCGTAAATGTTTCACCCGAATGCGATCCGTCGCTCATCCCGCCCTTGTGGTTCAATACCGTCCACTCATATTCGATCTGCAAATTACCTGGCCCAGTTGCGGCTGGCACGTTTGCGGTGAACTTGATCGGCTCATCGGACTTAATGTCACCCATGACCGGAGTCAGTTGGACCTTTGACTTTGATATCGCCAGGTTCCATTCATCGGCTCGATCTGACATAGTGAATTGAGCGACTTGAATCGTGCTGTCAGCAAGCGTAAGTGCGCTTTCGACTACATCTAAAGCCTTAAGCATCCACTCACCTCTCTTGGTGAATTCCGCTAGGGTTTGGTAGGTTACATTGGAACCCATATTTTCCATGAGCTTAAAAAGGCACTCGAACACGACTGCACGGAGGCTGCCGCCCGAGGCAAGATTGTTAAAAATATCAACCAGCGCCTCCTTCAAGTGCCCGTCCAAGACCTTGTCAAAAGCATTTGGTGCCGTTGCAAACACCGTTGTGACCGTATCCTCGAGGATATCCGAGGCGTGCCCCATATTCAGAAAACTGTCGATACTATCGCCCTTCAGCGGCAAGATTGAGTTCGCAATCAGCGGAATCGCAAAATCGATGAGGAACGCTTTCGCCGTCACGATCTTTCGCTTTGCGTTTTGCTCGGTCGTCAGCTTAGCAAGGTCTCCCTCGCCGGCTCCCGGTCCCACAACCCTCACGCGATAGTTCGTAATCTTTGCGTTGGGCAATGACGGCAACGGGATCGAATCGCTATCGACTCCGGTATAAGCCATGTTCCCGGCGATGATGTCAG
>JAYUOQ010000034.1:0-2126 GCA_043760685.1 Armatimonadota bacterium
GTAGAAAATGAAGAACCCGATGATCAAAAATAGGGCAAGGAATAGACCTGAAACTACTTGAGGACCGAGATTGCCAGGTAGTTGATCAAGTTGGCTGAGAGGAATGAATAGTTTCATCTTGTTTAGTCTAAGAGGTTTTCTTGGGGCATAACTTCAAGGGTATTGCCTTCGACGCCAACAACAATTACGGTGGCGCCATGAAGGATTTCCGAATCGGGGTCGTTGGCTTTGGCAAACATCTCCAACACTTCCCCTTGCTGGCTGAGCTGAATTTTCCCAATTGAATTTTGCCTAATTGGGACGGATACATTGCCGGTTTTCCCTAGTAGAGAGTCCATTCTCATTGAGCTAGTGGTTTCGGCTCTTCGCAGAACATATTTCGTGAAGTAACTAATAAATAGTCCAGTTATTAAGCCGCAAATTATTGCAATTAGTAATGCACTTGGAATACTGGCGAGGGTGGCGAGGATTCCAGCCAAGCCAAAGCTTCCTAAACCGTATATCCAAAACCTTGGGCTTAGGAAAGGAATAAAGATGTGACCATCGCCGTCTCCGGAGTCATGGGCATCAATTGAGTGGTCGAAATTTCCCGCAACAATCCCGAAAACGAGAATTGCTATTCCTACAAGGAACGCTGCGATATAGATTGCAACCATTCAACACATAATACGACTTTTGGCCTATTGGGTTGCAAAAATTTATTACCGACTTTCGACCCAGAATAAGTAGTCGGTATCAACCGTATCTCCTCCTAAATCAGCGACAAGCATCACTATTTGACCGCGGTGGTAGAAAGCATGACCAACCATTTGAGTCAATTGAGTCTCAATTAACAAGGAGTATTCAGAGTTGTCTGATCGGATGAACTTGAAATCCTTGGCAATGTCTTCGTCAGAGAGGTCTCCTAAGTAAAGGGTCCATGCACGCTCGACGTCCGCATATCTTTTGCGCATCATGCCCCACTTTTCACCCTGGGGCATCCATTCTTTTTGATTGGCGCCATTGTTGACTATTCGATCCAACCAATTTTCTCGGCAAGCGGCTAGGTGGGAAACTAAATCGATGGCTCGTTGAAACCTTGGATCGGAGTGGTTTGCAGGCGGAACAGATTCAACCATGTCAAGCATGAGGGCATTCGCCGCCTTTTCGTGTTCAAACCAAAGGCGGTAGCGCTCAACTAACAACGTTAGTCCATCTCCGAAACAAAAGGAGCCTTTTCTTTTGCTAAAAATGCTGCGATTCCGGCTCTGCCTTCTTCGCTTGATCGGGAAGTTGCCAGTCGAAAGGCCGTTTCCTCAGCCGACAATGGGGCATCGTTGACTAGCCGCTTTGCTTGTCCAATTGCCATGGGGCCGCTCGCCAGTATTGATCGAATTTTTCGATTAACCGAGCGTTCTCGATCACCCTCGGCTACCTCATGAATGAGCCCGATTGACAATGCGTGAGCGGAAGAAAACACCTCACCGGTTACAAAGAGTGCTCGAGCATGTCCTTTACCGATGCGGTCAATAACAAAAGGTGAAATGGTTGCGGGAATGAGGCCCAGTTTTACTTCGCTGAATGCAAATTTTGACTCTTCTGTTGCGATGGCAATATCGCAAGCGGCAATCATTCCGCATCCGCCTCCCATTGCTGCACCATGGACTGATGCGATGGTAACCGCGTTGCAGTCGCGGATTGATGAGAACATTTTCGAGATTCGCATGGCATCGGCGATGTTTTCCGCCTCGCTGTATCCTGCGGCTTTCCGCATCCACTCCAAATCTCCGCCAGCACAAAACGCGGCGCCTTCACCCGAAACAACGATAACTCGAATATCGGATGCAACCGTCGTAAACACCTGCGTGATCGAAGCAATCAGTTCATCATTGAGGGCATTTCTGACTTCCGGTCGATTTAAACTGACTCTGAGTACTGCGCCATCACGTTCCACGTTCAGCATGGCTTCATAATACTTTGTTGGTGGGACAAAGAATCGAAACTTCTGAATATCGGATTAGCCGGTCGCAACTCGTCTATTGGAGTGCAAACGAATACATCCGGCGCTTTTGGCCCGGGTTTATTGCCTTTCCAATTATGGGTGTTATTCTGTTCATCTTGATGCCGACTCAAGTGGGCATCGGACT
>JAYUOQ010000035.1:0-5283 GCA_043760685.1 Armatimonadota bacterium
CTTCTTTGGCGGTTCAGCTGGAAATGCTGACTTTTTGGCGGAATATGAAATGCTGCCGAGTGTTCCGGGAGTGAAGATATTTGTAGGAAGTTCGACCGGAGATTTGCTGGTTGATGATCAGGAAGATTTGGTAAGAGTTTTTTCGCATGGATGTAAACGAATCGCGGTTCACTCTGAGGATGAGACACGCAATGTTGAGCGGAAGAAGCTCATTAGTTCTTCTCCAAAGCCACACGAACATCCTTATTTGCGCGATGCCGAAAGTGCGCGAATCTCAACTGAACGGTTAATAAAAATCTGCGAGGAAACGGGCAGGCCGCTACACATTCTCCACATTTCTACTGCTGATGAACTTCCTTTGATTGCCGCAGCCAAAGCGAAAGGACTACCGGTGACCTGCGAAGTTACGCCTCAGCACCTTTGGTTCGCGGCTCCTCTTTGTTACGATGAGCTTGGTACAAAAGTACAAATGAATCCGCCCTTGCGAGATGAATCACACCGTGCGGCTTTGTGGAAGGCATTGGAATCTGGTTTGTTTGACGTGTTTGGTTCTGACCATGCTCCCCACACCTTGGAAGAAAAGGAACGTCCCTATCCAAATTCGCCAAGCGGGATGCCGGGAGTTGAGACGATTCTTCCCGTTTTGTTGACCTTTGCTTCGGAGGGTCGAATAAGTTATGAGACGATTGTGCAAATGTTTTGCACTAGACCTGCCGAGTTATATGCGATCAAAGGAAAAGGCAAGATAGAAGTTGGCTTTGATGCCGATCTCGTGTTGTTGAATCCAGAGAAGAAGTGGATTGTCGACGAAACGAAGTTGCACTCTAAATGCGGATGGAGTCCTTATGATGGGGCTGAACTTACCGGTCGAATCCACTCTGTTTATTTGTCTGGCAAGTTAGCGTCATCTGAGTGCGAACCGGTTGGTGAGCCAATGGGGGAATGTTTGGTTTTTGGAGAGCAAAGCTAACATGGATTTACGTGAGCATTATCTGAATCTGGTTGAGTACGAAAAGTGGGCGAACGAGCTATGGCTCGATTTCTTTGATTCTGCCGTTCTTTTGCCAAACGGTGGTCAGTTTGTTGCCAGAAGCGACGAGTGGATGACTCATATCATTGGGTGCTATCTTCGTTGGTTTGACGCCTTAACTGGAGATAGCACCGAACTTACCGGAGACCATCGTCAGGACCTTAAGAATCAGGTCGAGCGGATGGCAAAGTTCACCGAGACTTGCGACTTTGAAGAAGTTAGGCAACGAAGTTGGCCGGAATATGGAACATACGAATGGCGAACGGGGCAGATCATTTACCACGCTCTTAGCCACGGAACGTATCATCGGGGGCACATTCGAGCAATCGCCGAAGAGATGGGATTGTCGGACTGGCCAGATACTGACTTTTGCGATTTCACCGGGATCAAGATCACGTTATAGAATTCGGCTCTGGCGGTATCCTTTAACCCTATGCCTCAGCTCATTCTTGTTCGTCATGGTCAATCTCTCTGGAACCTTGAAGATAGGTTTACGGGATGGGTTGATGTTCCGCTTACTCCGCTGGGAGAGCAGGAAGCATTGAACGCGGGTACCAAGCTCAAAGGGATGCAGATTGACGTTGCCTACACAAGCACCCTGCAACGGGCACAGCACACGCTGAAGAACATCTTGAGCGCAATGGAGGTTGAAGTTCCTACTATTCGTGATGAAGCCCTCAATGAGCGGCACTACGGTGATTTACAAGGATTGAATAAGGCTCGCACGGCGGAGAAGTTTGGCGCGGACCAAGTCAAGATTTGGCGAAGAAGTTTTGATGTACCACCACCCAATGGCGAGTCTTTGAAAGATACTGCGGCAAGAACTCTTCCCTTTTTTGATCGGTGCATTCTTGGTGATATTGCCCAAGGGAAAAATGTTTTAGTCGTTGCCCATGGCAATTCTAATCGCTCAATCGTGATGCAATTGGATGAGTTGACCCGAGAGCAGGTTTTGGAGCTGAATCTTGGAACCGCAGTTCCTGTCATCTATGACTTAGCAATTGACGGCAAAGTTCAGGGCAAAACTATTCTTAGCTAGTTCTTTTGCTCAAGCTCTTTTGTTCTTGCTTCCAGATGCTCGATCTTGTCGTTCATTTGGTTGAGTAGGTTGTCTGGGGATTCGTCCTGTTCTTCTTTTTGCTTGAGCATCCATGCCAGGACGCCTACACCAACACCGATTCCCATCAGGAGGGTCAACGTCTTTTTCATCTTCATAACTCTACCCAGAATATACGAAAAAAGGGTTCCAGCCGTTGCTGGAACCCTTTTCCTTTTTTAGCTCTTTGTGTTAGATGATAACAAAGAGGGTTGTTGCTGCCTGTCCGGTTCCCGATGGGCTTACCGTTGCCGTAACTTGTGTCGAGAGGTTCCTTGGAACTCTTCTTGTTTGCAAGTTAACAATTGCAGTGTTTGATCCTACCGGTACCGTGAAGTTCACGAAGGTAGTTCCAATTGGCAAGTTAAGCAACGAGATGTTCGAGAAGGTCAACTTACCAGGGGTCGCAACTAGAACATTTCTGTTCACGGTTACTTGGACCTGGATGTTTGTACTTTGTCGGACCGTATTCTTCGGCAGAATCTTGACCGAGACAACTTCTGTTGCCTTAATCGTTAGAGTTGCCGAGACTGGTGCAAGAGTTCCTGCATTCGTCGTGAACGTTACGGTTCTCGTGTCGGTCACAACCGGAGTTGTGATTGCGAAGGTTGCCATTGCGTTGCCTGTCGTGAACGTTGGCTGAGTAAACACAACCAATGGATCATCGCAAGTGACAAGCATCGTCGTGAATCCTGCAATTGCCGGTGCACTCAATGTGATCTTGCCAGTTGCTCCTTGTCCGCCAAAGACGGAGTTTGGAGTGATGGTCATTGTGTAGGTAAGAGCAAGAACCTTAAGGCTTGCCGACTTAACCAATGCAGGGACAGTCGGTGTCGGACCTCGGTAGGCCGTGATCTGTACTGTCGTATCACCATTCAGAGCGAATAGACCCTTTACATCAAATGTAGCTGAAGTGAATCCTTCTGGGATGATGACTTCGCTGATTGGGAGGCCGCCTGAATCAACTGGAACCGCGATTCCAGGGTTACTCGAAGCAACTGCGACTCGTGCGCCACCAACAGGTGCTGCAGAACCAATCGTTACCGTTGCTACCGACATTCCACCACTTGGGATGACATCTGGATCAACAGTTATTGATGAAACGGTCAACGCTTTAACATTGAGGGTAGCCGTTACCGGCCCGTCAATGACTACGTTTAAACCATTTACGCGAACGGCTTTAATCACTCGAGCAACATCGGCTGCTTCAAATGGAGTCGTAATCGTGAATGGAAGTGACTGATTTGAGTTAGCAGGAATTGTGACCGTAGGAGTAATGACATAGCCTGCAGGAGAACCATTGATCGAAAGATTCAAGGTTCCAGCAGTGCCGGTCTTACCGTCTAGGTTTACAACACCCGTTACCGTTGTTCCAGCTGCAACTGGATTTGGCGTCAAGACAATATTTGTCAATTTCGCCGGATTGATTCCAAGTATTCCATTTCTGGTTACACCGAGAAGAGTTGCACTGATCGTCGCACTTGCGCTTGTATCAACACCACTTGTGTCAATGGTAAAGGTTGCTTGATTTGTTCCTGCAGGAACATTAACAACCGAGCCACCAGGGAACGTAACCGTTAACGGGAGGTCTGTGCTTAGATTAACATCAACACCACCGGCAGGAGCGTTTCCAGCCAGCTTAATGGTTGCAGTTGTTGAGTTACCACCAACGATGCTTGAACCGTTGATTGTGATGCTACTGAGCCATGGCACTACCTGTACCGTGGCGGTCTTCAAGTTTCCGCTGTAATTGGCTTTCACTTGAACGTTAACCGGCGATGTTACTACCTTGCTGAACAAACTATACGTTCCAGTGGTTGAGCCAGCCGGAATGATAATCGTCGTTGCTGAGGCATCTGATGTCGCAAGGAAGGATGCTGCCGAAGGAGTATCCAATGTTAGATTGATCGTCGCGCCGCCGGCAGGTGCAGGACCCGAAAGGGTGATCGTACCAGTCGATGACGGAGGATTGGCTAGGCCTTGTGGATCTCCACCAGGAATTGGCGATGGCGCCAATGTCATGTTAGTAATCAGAGGTAGTGACTCTCGGAATCTCAACAGGTAGCCGTCTCGGCAATATTGCATATTGATATTTGGAATACCGTTACCAATAAATGCACCCGAGTCTACCAAGATACCTGCTGGAGTTGGAGGTTCTGGGAATTGCTTGAACGCCAGATTTGTAATAAATGCGGTGTCGAGACCACCCGATCGTCCATTTGGAATGAACTCGGTTACGACAAATGTTGAGCTAACTCGAGTGTAGTATCTCCAGGTATCTGACCAACCATAGACCCATACGTCACCGTTTGGATCGACGAATGGAGCAAATGCTGCGTCATCGAGAATTCCGCCAATGTATGTTGACCGAATGACTGAACTTGCTGTACTGTCAAGTATCAACAACCAGGCATCATTTGTTGATGCTTCTGGAACGGTCGGGAAAACATATGCTGCTCGAATTGGGTTTACGAGGGGAATAGATCCCGCATTTAGATTTGCGTCAGGAACGACTGGGTCACCAGGTGCGCCCAATAGCAAAGTAGCAACACTGACAACACCAGTGATATAGGCGTTCCCAGCAGTATCAACTCCAATACCGGAAGCATTGATTACTCCTCGGTTTCGAATATTCGAAGAATAGAGGATTTGGCTACCATCAGCTTTAATCTTAGTTACCGTAATATAGTTTTCGCCGCTTTGGTAGATTTCACCAAATACGCCAGAGGTTCTTGGGAAGTCAAACGAAGCTGATCGACCGAGAACATATACGTTGCCCTGTGGGTCAGTTGCGATTGTGCTTCCACCAACATCGGTTTGGTTACCGGTGTGAGTTTTGAATCGTCCTTCTGTAATATCGTTATCAGCTCCACCGACGAGACCTGACCAGATCAAGCTTCCAGAAGAGTTGAATTTTCGAACCCAAATGTCTGCTTGTCGTTGAAGGCGACCATTAAGCCAGACTCCAGCAGTTGTTGTAAAGATTGGTGAGCCACCAGCTGTATCAGTGTTACCTGATGCGATCAATGCGCCTGACAAGAAGAAATTGCCAGTATTGTCAAAAGCTCCTCCGGTCAAGGTTGTTGATGTAGGTTGACCATTCGAAGGACTCGTAGATGTCGGGAATCCAGATGATGCACCGATGACACTAAAGCCA
>JAYUOQ010000036.1:0-14995 GCA_043760685.1 Armatimonadota bacterium
AAACCATGCGTCGGTATCAAGCCCTTCATAAAGTCGCCCCGGAAGGGTTGTACTTTGACTGAGGAATCGAACCTGACGATCCGGGAAGTGACGCTGAATCAGCTCTGCGAACTCTTCGGCTGTCCACTCGATGGTGTGATACGGATTAGTCGGCTTATCGCCAAGCTTTGCATTCGGATCATAAAGCTTTCGATTGGGGGTGCTGATAATGATCTTGCCTTTACAAGCCTTGAGGGCTTCTAAAAATTTCTCGGGGTCAGGAAGGTGCTCAATCGTTTCGAAACTGGTTACGACATCTGCTTTCGAATAGTCGTAATTACAAACGTCATCCACATCAAAAGTTGCCCGAGGATAAAACTGATTTGCGTGACCCACGGCTTCAGCAGACACATCGACGCCAAAGCTCTTTGAAGCAAAAATGGAGGAAAAGTCGGTGCCATAGCCTTCGCCACTTGCCGCGTCAACAACAACGGCATCTTCGTACCAAGGGCGGAAGAAAAGGTACCGTTGCCAGTGGGTCGCTTGGGTAGCGTAGTCGCTGACGAAAGGAATCATTCGTTCTCCTGTCCACGCAAGAGGTTGTGTTGGCGTACTCATCGTTACTTACTTTTCGGCAAATTAACAATTAACTTTAGGTATTTGTGTTCTCTGTTCCATAATTGGACATGACCCTCAGAGTTCCATTCGATGGATTTGTCGAGGCAGTGCGACGAAATCTTAGTACCCATGATGCCTATGTCCATTCAGACAAGGCTCGCGTCGTTATTTCTGCTGGTCAAGGCGACAAAAAAATGGTCGTCATTGCCGCTGCCCACATGACGGTTGAGGAAGCTAAATCAAAATTGCACGCCGAAGGACTTCACGTATACGAAGGCTTATGGTCAATTGGCGATGACTTCGATCTGATGGATATGCCATTTCTGGGAGCGGTCTCATATCGAGCCAACAAAGAGCGGACCGGAGTCTGGCTCGAAGCCTATCCAGAGTTGCCAACCGAAACGAGGGTGCTGCAAGATCTCTACGAGGAGTTCAAGGAATCCGGCGAACTCGAAGACATTTCGTTTGATCAATTTGAGGCAGGCGCTCAAGCAACCGTTGTCGTGCTCAGCCCAGATCAAATTGAGACGTTCTTAACCACCAAACGACTGCAGGGTATCTAAGGTTGATTCAACGAGGTGTGACCGCCGGGTTGCCGAGTAAAGTCACCGATCCACGCTGGTTGCCAATTGCCGAAAGCGTTCGCCAACTCCCAACCTGCTGGATTCGAGAAGATTTCCTATTTTGGGAAATCTGTTGGAACCCAGGCGAAATCGTGGCTCCAGAACGCCTCGAAGCTGTGATGAATCTTTGCGTTTCATCAGGCAAAAAGCTGATGCTCAATATCGTCCCTTGCCCCCATCCCAGCTCAGAAAAATGGCAAAAGCGGGTAGGCGGACCATGGGAAACATGGATGCGCCCCGACTTTCGGTTGTGGGAAGTTATTCGGGAAACCCTCCAGCTCGCCATCAATCATTGCACCAATAAGTGGGAAGCAATGGACGGTCAAAAGAATTCTCTGGTGTTTGAGTGGTACAACGAGCCAGCAACGGGTCACGCCAGTGGAGGCAATTTAGCCAAAGAGCCCAAAGGCACTTGGAGTAAGCAATTTCACACCTTTTGTAATTACCTCCTTACTGGTCCGGCAGCCATAAATTTTCACGGTTACAAGGTCGTTGGTCCAACCCTTTCGATGTTTGGTGAGAAAGACGCCGAGCGTCAAGAACTAGCAACCATAACCGGAAACGGGGAAGGGCAATGGTGGTCAAAGATGTCGCGGCGATGCGTTAATTTGGGTATCTATTTGCCGGCACCAGCCAAGACTCCCGATACCGCCGCATCGATGTATCGCAACGAACTAGAACGAATTCTTCAAACCGTCGCCAGCCTCAAAATCGCCCCCGGAAAAAGTCCAATCAGGATTCACGAGTGGTACGTCACCAAGCCGATGCTGGGCTACCGAAGTGGAGAATGTGATGACAGTTTCCGCGCTGAGTGTCTCACCGCCATCGCCCAAGTCATCACTAGCTATCGCGATATCGAAGCTGCATTCTTTTTCACCCACTTCTTCCCGCCCGAACTGGCCAAGACACCGTATGAAGACTACAGCGCCTTCAGCGGCCCAATGAGGACGGCCTTGACGAGATTTCTCAGCAATAAGTGACCTGTCACAATTGCCTGGATACCTCAAACTTAACAAAACGTGTTAGGGTTCCCTTGTATAATTCCCAGTACAAATGACACTTTTGTCGTTTGGTGGGATATCGATGAAATTAGTTCTTAAATTAGCTGTCTTGCCTTCAGGTCTATTTCTTGTAAGTCAAATGGCATTGGCACAAAATGTAACGCTTGGATTTCCAAGCACAAATTCACAAATCACTTCACCGTTCAGTGGTGGAGCTCAAGGTTCATTAGGAGCAGGTGGCGGTGGTGCTTGGTACAACACTGGCGATCGACTCGATCAGTTGTTCACGGCAACAGGCTTGGCCACTGCTGACAGTTCTCACTGGGTCTTTTCAATGAGTAACTTCACCAGTAGCTCAACGAATACGTTTGATGTTGCAATCAACGACACAGTAGTTGGATCGTACTCATTTAATTCAGGTGACGGCAACCCCGTTTCATTTAACCTAAACTTCACCCACACAGGTCTGGTAACGGGTCCAAACTACAAATTGAGCCTTATTGCGACTTCAACTGTTGCGAATGGTTTTGGTTCTTGGAACTGGAATCCTGGCGGCGAAGTCACACTAACTTCAGCTGTTCCTGAGCCTGCGAGCTTTGCAGTATTGGGTCTCGGTGCCTTGGCACTTGTTCGACGTAAGAAGAAGGCTTGATCTTAGTGAAATTCCCCTCGCAAAAAATTTGCGCGGGGAATCACCATCTTAATTTAGTCCCTTTGACTGAAAGAATTCGTAGCTCTTCTGGACTGCTTCGAGTGGTGGGCAAGGGCATTCGTCCAATTCAATGCCGCCAAACGGGATGTTGTTCGCTTCGGCAAAGGCCAGGCACCCATCCATATCGACCAAACCGTCACCCGCAATAGTCCATCGTGGAGTTCGGGCAGGATCAACATCCTTCAAGTGCAACATTTTCACCCGGTCAGCATGAGCATTCAAAAACTCGACTTCATCTTTACCGCCGACTCGAACCCACGCTACATCAACCTCAAAGTTCATAATTTCAGACGGAATAATGTCCATCAAATGCTCAAGCCCGGACTTACCGTCAACGTCCCGAATCTCGAAATCGTGGTTGTGATAAAGGTATTCGAATCCTGCCTCCTGAGCCTTTTTGCCGCAGTCAGCCAAAGTGTCGGAAAAAGCCTTGATCGAATCCAAAGTAGCAAAGTGCTCCGACGAAATCCACGGCATGATGATGGTCCGGCAATCCAACACATTCATGACTTCAAAAAGCTCATCGGGGGTCTCAAACTCGGTCAAACCATAGTGGGCACCGCTTACCTTGAGACCAGTCTCATCAAGATAGCCTCTCCAATCCTTTACCGAATCTCGGTTCAAACCGCCTAGTTCAATATATTCCAAACCAAAGCCAGCAATCGACTTGAGGGTTCCGAGGGTGTCTGACGCAATCTGGTCGCGGACAGTGTAAAGTTGGGTGGTAACTCGCATTCCCAACTATTATGAATGGGAAAGGCTAAGGTCCTTTTATGATGTCCTTACTTTTAAAATATTCGTTTGTAAGAACTTCATCAATCCAATCCTTGTTTTCCAAGTTCTGAACGTCTTTCTTTTCCCTTACTTCAACTGCCAAAATCTTTTCCCGAGGTACGTCGGCAACATAGGATAAGACGCCGTTCCTGACCCCACGAATAGTGACCATCAAAGCCTTGCTGTCGTACTCCATGGCAATGTCAGCGAGAATGGCCCCAACATAACGACCATGCTCACCCTGCGATACATTGTACGTAAGGATCATGCTCTTCTCCCTTGGGTCAGCCATGACACTAATAACATGCTTCCCAAATGAGGTGGCATTTGAAATCTGATCTAATAGCTTCTGATCGTCAACAACCAGAAGTTTTGACTCTTTTGTTCCCGTGGTTTTTGTTTCAACCACTGCGCCAGGATTAGGAGTTGACGCTGGAGCGGGACCGAGATCGTTAGCATTAACGCTTAAGGGTGAAGCAACGGTCTTGGGACCAGGTATTTCTGAAACACTGTCGCCTTTTTCGGTTGTTTTCGGCGATTCAATTCTGTCCGATACCGCGGGCTTTGATTTGGCGTTCTTTGTCGGAGATCCTAGCCCGGCAATATAGCCAACCGAAACAATTGCAATGGCGGTGGCCGCTACCGCAACATAGAGCCAAGGCGACATCCTTTTGGCATTGGCAATATTTACTCGAGACCGAGAAGCCTGACCAGAAATATCAAGGGCAGCTTGAATCCGGGACAGCTTAACCGCCACACCCGGTGCATTGCGATCAAGGTCAAGCGCAAGGGAATACCATTCGGCGGCTGGCCCCAAATCAGCTTGTTCTGCATGGAGATCACCCATCATGACGTGAGCATCAATACTCTCGGGAAATCGCTTGAGAACCGAAAGACATAGGGTCTTTGAACTTGACATATCACCCCGAATCCGAAGAAGATTCACTCGGGCCAAATCAGCCTGCAAAATCTGACGATCGTCAATTGCCGCGTTTGGCATCGTCACGGTAGTCGCATCGGTACTCATTTCTATTTACTCCTTAGCCGAACTAAATCCACCACTGCTTCCAAAGCCCTTAGCGCCTCGTTCAGTGGGGTCTAATTCGTCAACAATATTCCAAACAGCCCTAGTTACCGGAGCAATCACAAGTTGTGCCACTCGGTCACCTACTTCAAAGGGTACAACTTCTTGACTCAAATTGATCAGAATTACTCGAATTTCCCCTCTATAGTCTGAGTCAATAGTCCCAGGTGAGTTCACCATCGAGATACCATGCTTCAATGCAAGCCCACTTCGAGGGCGCACCTGGGCCTCAAATCCATCCGGTAAAGAGATCTTTATTCCTGTTTTTACTCCCCTTCTTTCCATCGGGTTCAACGTGAATGATTCCGATGAACAAAGATCCATTCCCGCCGCACCGGCAGTCTGATATTGCGGAAGAATGCCACCTTCCACAAGTTCAATGTCAACTTTTAGGCTCATTAACAACTATTGTGACCATTGTTCGATACCAAATCGAAGGGTGATCGGTGGAATACTGATTGAGTGCGCATCGAACAGCTTGGCGAAACTGCTTATATCCTTCGTGATTTCGAAGGTCAGCCACACGTTCTCGCACGATCGATTGAACTCGCCAGTATCCCCGGGGTCGAAGAGATTGTCCCTTCGATGGAAACCGTTGGTATCTACGTCAATCCCGATGTTTTTGATCCAGAGAGCCTGAAGGGACTGAAGCTAGCAACCGCAACAAGAGGAAGAGGATTCACCGTCCCCGTGATCTTTGACGGTCCAGATCTGGCCGAAGTCTGCCAGATCCTTGGTATGGAACCCGAGTTTGCAGTTAAGGCGTTTTGTAGTCAACTCTATACTGTGATAGCCATTGGATTCCTGCCAGGATTTCCTTACTTGACCGGTCTCCCCGAACCCTTTAATGTTCTCCAACGTCGAGATGAGCCAAGAATCCAAGTCCCCGAAGGCTCAATTGGAATCGCTGCTGGTCAAGCCGGCATTTATCCTCAACAGTCTCCTGGTGGCTGGAATCTCATTGGCGAAACCCCCGTAAAAATTGCCGACGCATCCAAGTCATTTTTTCCTCTAAACCCAGGAGACACGGTCCGATTTGTTGAGATCGCAAGGGACAAATTAGATAAGTTCCGTGACAAAACCATTCTCGATTATGCGAACGATTGATCTAAATGCCGACATTGCCGAAGGATTTCCAAATGACCTGGAATTGATGAACTTCGTTTCATCAATAAATATTTGCAGTGGCGCATATGCAGGCAGTCCCGAGCTAACTGCTGAAATCTTTTCGATTGGACGTGAGAAAGGACTGCGTGTTGGAGCCCATGTCGGATTTCCCGATTTTCAATCAATGGGTCGCCGAGAACTTTCAGAAGGCTATCCCGAAGAATGGATCGCTTCGGTCCAAGCTCAAATTCGAAGCGCAGGATCATACTCGTACATCAAGCCGCATGGCGCGTTATATCACTGGCTAGCAAATGCGCCAGAAGATTCCAAATACCTGTGGGACGCCATCGAAGAGATGGAAAAACCGTTTATGGGAATGCCTAATACTGGGCACGAAGAACAATGTCGGAGGCGTGGGTTGCGAATGATTAGCGAAGGATTTTGCGAGCGAGGATATGATGCCTATGGCTTCCTAGTGCCTCGCGGAGAGCCCGACGCCATTATCCACGATCTTAACCTCATCTGCGAGCAAGCGGTTAAGCTTGCTGATCGGGTCGACTCAATCTGCATCCATGGCGACCGGGAAGACGCCGCAATGGTAGCCTACATCGTTCGAGAAAGACTAACCAAGGAGGGCTACAGAATAACCTCATGAGCCTCAAGGTCATCAAAAAATACGGAAGTATTCATAAATTTTCTTCCCCAGTTAAACTCAAGAAATATGGGGTTCCAAGTGGCGGTCCCATCGATCCATTCACGCCTGAACTCGTTCGCGCCGCCCTCTTGCATGGTCCCACTTCATCTCTAGTCGAAGTCATGGGAACAATTGTGTTTGAAGCCCGTCGACCAATGACGGTCGCTTGGATGACCCCCCAAGGCGGATTTGTAAAACACCTGAAGAAATTTGAAAGAATCCGCGTGACCAGCGGCGGCGAGTTTGCTGGATACATGGGTTTCACTCCAAAAGCACTTCCGGATAAGAACTTAGAAGGAATGTTTCCGCCTGTAAGCCAACTTCGATACCTCCCCATAGGATGCGAAGAGTCCTTCAACGTGAAGTCTACGTTGAACTTAAGTCGGGTTGGCTTCCGCTTCGAGTCGACTCTTAAGTCAAATGCAAAACAAGGTCCAAGCGAACCAGCTTGTCAAGGATTGATCCAACAAACTCCGAGTGGTCAGATCATTGTCCTTGGTCCTGACGGACCAGTCACCGGTGGCTATCACAAACTGGGCACCATCATTCGCGCCGATTGGCCGTATCTAGCAAGCATGACGTACTTTGAAACTTACGAGTTGATGCCCGTCAATATGACCATTGCCAAGCAAGCATATGAAAACACCATGAGCGATTTGGTTAAGCGGTGCAAACTCCTTCGCATCATCCAAGAGAACGGCAATTCAACCGCCTCTTACCGAAAACTCGGCTAATTCAAGCCTTATAAGCGTGGTTCCTACGCTCAAAAATCGCGCGCAAGTACTGACCGGTATATGATCCCTCGCACCGTGCCACTACTTCCGGTGTTCCAACCACAATCACTTGCCCTCCACCGTTTCCGCCCTCAGGACCCATTTCAACGACCCAGTCCGCCGTCTTGATAACGTCCAGGTTATGCTCAATCACAAGAACCGTATTGCCCTGATCCACCAATCGATGCAAGACCGCTAACAACCGACGAACATCTTCAAAGTGCAGACCAGTCGTCGGCTCATCTAAAATGTAAAACGTGTTTCCCGTGGCTCGCTTGGCAAGCTCCGATGAAAGCTTGACTCGCTGCGCTTCGCCACCCGAAAGGGTCGTCGCCGGCTGCCCCATCCGAACGTAGCCAAGACCAACCTCAACAAGTGTCTCCAGCTTCCGGTGAATCTTCGGAATCGCCTTAAAGAACTCAACCGCCTCTTCAATGGTCATGAGCAAAACGTCCGCGATCGACTTGCCCTTGTACTTAACTTCCAAAGTCTCACGGTTGTACCGCTTGCCCTTGCAAACTTCGCAAGGTACGTAAACGTCGGGCAAGAAGTGCATTTCGATCTTAAGAACGCCATCCCCTTTGCACGCTTCACATCGCCCGCCTTTAACATTAAAACTAAATCGCCCCTGCTGATATCCTCGAATTTTTGAATCTGGAGTCTTGGAAAACAAGTCCCGTATCATGTCGAAGGTTCCGGTGTAGGTTGCCGGGTTTGACCGTGGCGTTCGACCAATCGGAGACTGGTCAATATCAATCACTTTGTCAATCTGATCAACTCCTTCAAGGCTGTCATGAGGGGCCCAAATTGATCGAGTGCCGTGTAGCTCGTACATCAAGCGAGGAAACAAGGTGTCTTGAATGAGGGTCGACTTTCCTGATCCCGAAACCCCAGTAATGCAGACGAAAAGTCCAAGGGGAATGTCCACATCGATCCCTTGTAAGTTGTTTCCCGTAGCATTGCGAATGCTCAACCAACCATCTGACATACCCGACATGAGTCTACATCATTATTTATCGGTTTTTCAAACGCCTAAAGCAAATTCCCAACCTATCCAACTTTCATAACCGCAGCAAACATGCAAACGAACGATTGTCCCTTTTGGAGTGGCATGCTTCGTTAAAATTGCCCAACTATAGCGAGCCACCTTATCATTGAGACCAAAACTTGCACGCGGAGAATCTTCCAAAAGCAGAGGGGCCTCTTTGGGAGAGGAGGAACGAAGTTCCCAGATGCCTGCAAGAGCTTTCGAACTACGGAGCCTGCTTCGTTGAAATATCTTACCGATCCTAGACTCGATATATTGAAAATTGGCGAGCCACGAAGTGGGCTGGGCAAAACGCCTAATCAGGGGTGCCCAGTATAAGCGACCGTTCCGTCTGGGCATCCTCGCCGGAATCTTCGATTCGCGACGGAGGAGCTTCGAGCTGGACCTGTACGATGTAGCCTCTTAAGATTAGTTGAAGCCAGTAAAAGCCCGCCATTGCCTAATGACGTCAGTTCCAATTTATCATATTAAGCAGCAAAAGGTAGTGTCTCAATCGGCACAGGTTCAATTGAATTCAGGTTGATTAAGAATTCAATACCACATTCTCAAGGAATTCCATTAAAAATCAAATATTGGTCCCAAAAAGTCTGTACAAATTTACAAACCTTGGTTTAAGATATCTTCAATCGGATAAATCACCGTAATTGTGCGAGGATATTCCGGGGGGACCAAATGGGACTGTTTACAAAAAATAGCCGTTCGCTGAGATTTATCAGCCTGATTGCCGCTGTGTCGATGACATATTCATCGTCCGCACAGGGATTCAATTCGATCTTCTCGGCTGTGTCGAAAACGGTAATCGGGCAGGTTGGCGGTAGCAGTTACACCCGAAACCCCATTGTCCCACCACTGCCCGCCAATCCAGTTGTTCAACCAGATAACCGAGGTTCGTTTTATATTCCTGAAGATATTGCCAATATAAAAACTGCATATCGTATTGAAGCTGGCGAGATCCCAGAGATTCCAAACTTAAATCTCTCGAATCCCGTTTACGTCGATCCAGGTGATAATGGCGCCCTGTATGGTCGTCCCCAGCCAAGCCCCAAGAACGTCCCTGATCCTGACGGAGTGCCACTGCCCCCAACCACAAGCACCGGCTTTACCGCCAGTACGACTGGTTCCACTAATGCCACCACGAGTACTACCGCAACAACCAGCACAACTGCAACCACCGGTACTACGGGAACAACCAGCACCACTTCGACAACAAGTACAACCGGTACGACCGGAACTACAAGCACGTCCGCCACAACAAGCACGACGGCCACAACTTCCACAACTTCAACCACTAGCACCACTGGTACAACCAGCACAACCGCAACAACCAGTACGACCGCGACTACTGGCACGACGGGAACAACGAGCACAACTTCCACAACCAGCACCACAGCAACGACCTCGACTACCTCCACCACGGGCACAACCGGAACAACCGCAAGCACAACTGGCGGTATTCCCCCCGATGGTAGTGGCGCGCACGCTGGAAGTCCTTTCCCTTGGGAAGGTACAAGAGCTGGAGGTGGTTCAGAATTCGCCTCGGGCCAAGTCAACACTCAAACCGGGAATCGTCTCACTACTGTTCCCATCGTTGGTTGGAAGACAAAAGGCGGGATCCCGTTCGGTTTAACCCTTTTCCACAACAGCCAAGATGCGCTAGACATCGGATGGGGCAAAGGTTGGCGCTCAAACATCGATTTTAGCGTCACTTATACCGGAGCAAACACCGGCCAATTTCTCACTACCGCAGTTGTGAACTACCCTGACGGTCGTCGCCTGGTTTTCACCTATAAACGAGGAGACCCAATTTCCTCCTACAACGGGGCATTCTATCCTCCAATTGGCTTTTATGATGTCCTAACTCCTACCGGTATGCCCAACATGCCTGTAGTTGGTTGGGAACTTCGAACCAAAGGTCAAATGACCTACAAGTTTAATGCCAAGGGCAAACTTATTGGCTATCGAGACCGATACGGCAACAGCGTTGCAATTACGAGAGTTACCGACGCCACAACATCTACGCCCGGAGAACTAAGGATCGTTGCACCCGACGGAAACTACATCACTCTCAACGATGTCTCCTTCAACAATTTCACTCAATTTGGTTGGCACGAAGGAATGGCGAAGAACTACTTCAACAAGATAACCGTGCCAGGAACCAGAGCGTGGGACATCACCCAGTACTACCGTTCTGAAACCGGTGACATTGTTCTTCATAAGATCAAGTACCCAACAATTAACGGTGCTCGACCCGAAGAAACGTTCCAGTCCAGCTACACTGCGGCATTTTGCGCGCCAATAACCATGGAAACCGACGCAATCGGTCGACAATGGCCGATGACCTACGATGCCAACAACCGTCTCAAAACATTCAAACTACCCGTATACGGGAATGGTAATCCGTTAAACCCAACCTATACCTACAACTACAATGCTGGCAATACCGAGTTTGTCCAGCCAAGTCAAAAGAAGGTCACGGAATACTACGATGGTGGCATCCTCACCCAAATCAAAGACCAAGCTGGGTTTTACAATTCATACAAATACGATGACTATTACAACGTCAAAGAAGCCACCGATGCTCATGCCCAAACTTCTTACTTTGTCTACGATGCGTTCGCGAATCTTCTCAGTTCACAGGATCCCAAACAGAAACTTGCCAATGTAAAACAGGAAACCGTCTACAACTCGTGGAACGACGTCCTCAGTACCAAAGACTGTCGTGGCGTGGTTACCCAATATGTCCGAGGATCTATTCCTGGTTGCCTAACCAACGTGATGGATGGCAACGGTCACACCCTTGTCACGAACACCTACAACGGCGACGGAACCCTTGCGTCAACTTCGAGCCAAGGTGTCACAACGACGATTGGATACGACGGAAATTTCCGCCCAGCCACCATCACCACTCCCGATGGAGTGGCGACAATTACTTACTACAGTAGCGATCACCGAATCGGTAAGCCCAACACCGTTACTACCCGTCTAGGCACATCGAGTTTCACGTACGATGCATGGGGTCGGCTAACTGGTACCACCCGCTTCGACAACGTCTCGGCGTCTGTCGTCATGAACATCATGGGTTATGTAAACCTGGCCAGCGACGTTATGGCAAGGCCGACGACACTGTATCGAGATAATATTGGAAGGGTAACTCATACTCAAAATGCGCGTGGTGACCACGAATACTACTACTTCGATAACGATGGTCTTATGACGGGTGTGCAGAACGGCAACGGCAAGACTCGCAATTATTACTACACCGAGAGAGGCGAACTCAAAGAAATAGATTTCGCCGATGGCACTTACGAGCAATACAAGTTCGATGGTAACGGAAACCAAACCCGGCGCATCAACGGCATGCTCCAAACCATCGGTTACGACTACGACAACGCTGACAACCTTATCAAGGTTGATTATCCGACCGGAACCGATACCACGTTCAGCTATGACAATGACGGTCGCCAACTGAACATGGTCGATAGTACTGGCACATCAAGTTGGCTTTACGACAACGCCGACAATGTGACAAAGCTAACCACACCTCAAGGAGTGATGGATTACGTTTATGACGTCTGGAACCGCAGAACAAAACTGAGCGAGGGTTCGGTAGACACTTTGTATGCATACGCCCAGGGGCGGCTGTTTTCGGTGAACAAGAGTAGTGATGGAGTCTTAAGTACGATTGGGTACGACAGCTACGGTCGGGTTACCACCAAGACGGATGGCGCAACCAGGACTGAATACGGCTATGACAGCCATGACAGACTGTACACGTTGGACCATGTAAATGCAAGTACAAACCAAACTTTCCATTCGGAGACGTACAATTACAACCTAGATGGCACATTGCAGAACAAGATCGTCAATTCAAGTCTAACAGCTTATGGTTATGATGATATTAACCAACTTACAGGTGAGTTTGGTGGTGGGCTTAACAATACGTACGGCTATGACCATAATGGCAACCGAACGACAAAAACGTATTCAGGCGGAGTGGATATTTACACTTATGATGACGCGGACAAACTCAAGACAATTGGAAGACCAGGCGGAACATCAACTTACAATTACGACGATTGCGGTCGGTTGAGTAATATTGTTGGTCCTGGCTCTAAGTCATTCACTTGGGACTATGAGGACCGCATGACAAGTGTCACCCCCTCTGGGGTAGGCGCGGCCAATTATTCTTACAACGGAGTTGGCGCACGAACAGCCAAGTCTGGTGTAAGTGAAAGCAGAACATATAAGCGTAACGGAGTTGGAGTTACTGCTCCAGTGCTTGCAGACGGTATTGCAACTATGGTGCCGGGGATTTCCGAGAAGTCAAACGGAGTCACCAGCACGGTTCATGCTGACCGGCTTGGCTCGATAAAGGCTGTATCCAACAACGGAACGGTTACGGACACTGCACTATACGACGCCTTTGGCAAGGTCACTGCCCGAACCGGAACCAATTCGACGCAGAAAGGCTTTGCGGGAAACCTTGGATATCAGGAAGATAGCGAGTCTGGTCTGAAGCTTCTCGGGCATCGTTACTACGATCCATATATTGGACGGTTCATTAGTCGCGACCCTGCATATGATGGAACAAATTGGTACTCGTATTGTCGGAATAACCCTTTAAACATAACTGATCCCAGCGGATTGAATTCCACTGTTGTGGGATATTTTGGGGATTACTTTGGCGGTGCAAAAGAAGTAGGAGACGAATTATATATGTCCGCCCTTGCAACGGTTAAGTTAATGGGTGCTTGCAATTATGATCCCAGCACCTTCGGCATCATGTACGTTTCTAGCGGGATACTGAATGCACCGGCCACGATTGAAGGAATTCACAGTGACATGGAAGACGCTAACATGGGACTTCCGAAAGGTACTGGCAGAATGCACATGAGATATCTGTTAATTCTTGCTGGTGCGCTAGGTGGTGAAGGTGCCGGCGCATTTGGGGAACTCGTTATCTCCGAAACAGTCGGTGGTGGTGGCGCAGCTGTTGCCTCGGCTGATGCCCTTTCAATTGATGAGGCAATGATGATTGGAGCTGGAAGTCCATTAAAGTCACCAACTGCTGGGGACGGCTTCATTGGCCCGCCAATACGTTCGCCTAGAATAGGCACTAAGCAACTCATTAGGAGATGGGAAAAAGCAAATCCTGGCCAAGAGTGGCCGAAAGAGGTCGATGGTAGGAATCAGATTGCTGAACATAAAGTCGCGCTAGCAGACGGAGGAACAAATGATGCCAGTAATATCCGACCAATGACCAGAGTAGATCATGCGATAAAACATGCCGACGATTACAAAAGATGGGGTGCTCGAGGTGGTCGACCGAAAAAATTGCTACAATAGGTTCTGATATGGTGGAACAAAATATTTTTGATTACAAGGGACTATGGTCATTTATTTACCAGCCTCCTTCACTTGAACTTCGAAAGCAGGCCTTCGACATTATGCACTTGGTTGATGCGACTAGTGGAGCTGGGCGCGTTTCCAATTGCGAATTAGTGCTGAATTTACCAGGTCCAATCTATGTCTTTAAGGTAAACATTATTAATGCGCTAAATCAGAAATCTTCTTTATTTGCAATTTCCGGAGTTCTAACTTTTTTTAGAATTGATATTCCATATGAGTATGATTTAGAAACTGATGCTAAAGATCGATTGCTTTTACATTTCGCTCATCTTATTCTGTATTGTTTTTGTAAACCAAAATTCAAAACTCCTTTTCAGTTGAGAAAAGGGTTAGATCGGTCAAATTATGAAGATTCTTTTAAAACAAAAAAATATTTTTACGATTCAATTATAGCTACCCTGCCTTCATTGGGATATTTAAGCTTAGGCGATTTTATGCCCATTGTAAAGGACTTGGAATTGAAGGAACACGGGATGACATATCTTGATGGCCTGTACTATCAAAAAGCGGTAGAAAACCCAATCGATATTGACAATTTCTTGAATTTTCATGACGCTCCAGCGACACATTTAGAGCCTCATTTGTTCTCTCTCAAAAGGACAAAAGACTGAACCTATCAAAGTCTATAATAAGTTCAACGTGATTGACATCACCCAGCACAAGTCATTGGTTAACAAGATTTTTCGCGACTCAATGAAGCGTCACGGAATCACGAAATCGTTGCTTGAGAACGATTTGTTGAGGCATCGCTTCTTCGTGAGTTTTCGTAAGGACTATAACTGGATAAGGTTAGAAGGCGACTTTTATTGTTCAGATCTCTGGGAAGCCATAGGCATGCCAAAGCATGCGGCGGGTCCTCTGTCTCAATATATCGTTGGCAATTTCTTTCCAAAAGAAAGTGGGGAACTGAGATTCGAATCGGATGACTTGGACATCTCACGAATAGAGGAGTACTTTGAATGGCTGATTAGGGAAGCAGTTGTGCCGATTGTGACGAACATGCAAACTCCAGCTCAGAGCGTTGAGTATTATCGGAACCAGCGATCCATTTTGTCATTTGGACCAGAAATGAAAAACAAATACATGTCAATTTGGACTGAAAGGTATAACCTTGAGAAGTATGTGCCAAAGGATTTGACAGAGGCAAGAGCAATCATTGATCGCATAATGAAA
>JAYUOQ010000037.1:0-14994 GCA_043760685.1 Armatimonadota bacterium
GTTGGCAGTCGAAAAGAAGAAAACGAAGTGAGATTCACTCAAAAATCAAGAAAAGAGTCGATCCCGTCTTCGGGCTAACTCATCGGCAATGGCCAATGAATTCCCGCCTCGCTCGCTTAGTTTCGCGATGATGTTGTCGTAGCTTTCCTGGTCTCGGTTCTGACTCAACTTAAAGATTGCGTCCAGGTCCGTAACTGTGATTTCAAATGCCTGGATTGCAGGAAGCATCTTGGCGACATAGTCATCCGAAAGATCTTCAAAGTTAGCCCCAGAATTTGGATCGTTTTCAAATTGATTCGTCAATCGTCTCAATAACTCGACAAGGGCTTTCTGATCGAGAAGGCGAATCGTGCCCCTTGCATGAACCGACATATAGTTCCAGGTTCCGCCACTATTCTTATCCGAGTACCAACTTGCGCTGACCGGACAATTAGGACCCGTAAAGACCGCCAATACATCGCTACTCTCGTTAAAGCCGTGCCAATGATCGGTTCCTCGCATCACGTGACCAGTTAAGATCAAATGACCATCCCGTTCGTCAAATACGACCGGGACCTGGGTTGCAACCGGCTTTCCATCGTTCCCCTGACACGTAACAAGGGCAAGCGGGTAGGCGCGCAAGAACTGCATGATGGTTTCATGGTCATGCTCGATGTAATGGGGAATCTTGTACACGGACTATAACAATTTACTTCAACACATGGTAATTCTTCGTCAAAATCCCAAGTTTTGCCACTTCGTCTACGAGCCGCTGGAATGACTCTTCGCCAAATCCTGATGCGGAGTAAGCAACTTTCCCGTTCGGCGAGATCAGATAATTCGTTGGATAACCTTGAACTCCGTAGAGCTTTACTGCTTCGCCGCCGTTGGCAGCACAAGGAACGGTGAGCTTTGCAGCTTTCAAAAATGCCTTGATTTGAGGAATTGTGTCGTCGCCTTTATTGATCGTCAAGACTGCCAAACCGCTGTCCTTGGTGGCGTTAAAAAGATTCTGAAGATGGGGAAACTCCTTTTGGCAATATCCACAACCGTAGTAGAAAAAGTTAATGAGCAGACCCTTTTTCCCACTCAGCATCGACTTCATACTGACTGGCTTGCCATTAGGGTCTCTGAAGTTTAGCAATGGAGCTGGCACGCCAGGCTTTAACAAAGTGGAGATGCGCTTCACTTTTGCCATGTCAACGGCGTCTTTGGGTGGAGTCCAGTTAAAGGACTCTGGAGAATAAGTTGTTTCAATGTCAACATACTTATAGGTCGTGATCAACGACGTGTCAGCCGTTGTTTGCTCCCATCCCAGCGGTAACCAAGTTGCTGGGTCCACAAAAACCTTGGCGACCAGTCCTGGAACTTCAGGCTCGTCCCGTTCGATACAGATTGCCTTCTTACCATTGAAAGCAACGTTTGAAGCCCTCGTGAAGACGGCATTATAAATCTTCGGGGCGCAAAAGCTGAGAAGACCACTCCCCATTGGCAACCAAGCACCTTCGGGATCAACCGGTCGATAAACATACTGTTTGTCTTGAGGATAGAATTCGATCGAAGTCTTGCCATTCGAAAACCAGCACTGTTCCTCAGTTTCACCCCAAATAAGGTTCGGTCTCATGGCTCGAATCTTGCCGGACAAAAAAGACTTCTTTTCTTTACCTTTCAAGTTGTAACTTGAAAATTCGTAAGTCAAGCCCTTAGCTGTGGCAACCTTTGCGGTTAGCTTTCGCTGAACCTCGGTTACGTCAAGGTTTTGGGTGCGAAGAGCAAGTCCGGCGGCAAGAATGGTAATCATGGCTTCTATTTAAAGTGAATTTGAGTGTGCACGAAGGGGTTTCGCTATTTAATCGATCTCATGAATTCTAATACTGCTTTGCCGGTTATCAAAGGCTGATCCTTATAAACCTCGTGAGAAGCCTTATCGACAAGCACTAGCTTTGCTTGGGGAACCAAAGATGCCATTCGGCGAGCATCCTTTACGGTTATGATCGGATCTTGGATCGCATTGATGATCAGTGTTGGAACCTTCAGATCTATTAATTGAGAAAACACCGTTCGGCTTCCAAGATTCTCGATAAAGTCCATCGCGTAGCTAGGTTCTGATGCTTGCAACATTTCTGGAGAAACCTTGTAATGCTTCAGGACTTCGGCATCAATTCGACGGTCGTATTCGTTTGAGGTGACAAGGCGGTCACGCATTCTCTCGGGCCAAAGATTGCTCAGAAGTAATTCGCCAAGCTTTGCATTTCGATCTTCGTCAGACATTTTTCCGAGCAATGAAACTGCATTTTCAACCGTTGCTATTCTTGCTCGATCTTCGGGTTTATTCTGAAGTTTTGTTTTTGCAATTGCTTCCTCGCCATAGGTGACCCAATTCTTAGTAAGCGAGGGCATCGAAGTAAGTCCATCCATGTGGATGTATCCCGAAACATGCTCTGAAAATGCTGTTACGTATTCCACTCCGACCATTCCGCCAAACGAATGACCCAAGACAAACCATTTCTTTACTTTCAGGTCTTTTCGCACGGCTTCGATATCTCGTATTTGATTCTCGAACCGAAAGGGCTCAGCTTCAGCAAGGGTTGGACTCTCCGGAGATTTAAATGGCTTTCTTTCGGATAACCCAGATCCACGTTGATCTAAGTAGACAACATTGAGTTTCGGCTCAAGTTGTGATCCCCAAGGATAAAACTCTAGGCCCGAACTTCCAGGTCCGCCATGCAATATAACAAGATACGGATTGCCTTTGTCGTGACCTCGAACCCGAAAGTGTAACTTCGTACCTTTCACAGAAAGGTAATGATCTTCATCAAAGTGGTCGGCAACTTGAGCTGACGAAACTGAACCAAGGGATACAAGGCAAGTGAAACAAATTACTTGGACAACCTTCATAAAGAACCTTACGGGAAAAAACTAACTATCGGTTCCTCGCAAAATTTTGTTCATCTTCATGAAATTGGTCTTAACTATTGCGCGGGTGCTTTCGAGCATTTCGCTCGTAGCCGCGTTTATAGTTGCCTGTCACTTTCGCCATCATCTGTTGCTGTTCAGAAAAGGAAATCACCAACATTTCCGCATGGAACTTCGAGGCGGCTAAGTTCCGAAGGACGGTTGCAAACCTACCCTTGTGAAATATTTTGACTTCCGAACCAGCTTCCTCAACATAACTAAAGCCGAGGTCGTCCTCACCGTTTGAATCTGAACCAATCATACAAACCAATCTTGGAGAACATGTTACATTAGTTTTTCAGTATCCGGCAAGATTTGCTAACCTACACACCGCTTTGCCTCAATTCGCCACTTATGCACACGATTGCAAAGGTCAGGTAATCTCTCTTGCAATCGTGTGCAGTGTTAATATATCAAGGTGGGGAATTCGTTGATTACCCTGGAAGATATTGCGCGAAAAGCCGGGGTTTCGCACTCGACCGTTTCCCGCGCCTTAGCCGACAGTCCGCTTGTTAACCCAGAAACCAAGGAACGAATACAAGTAATGGCGAAAGACTTTGGTTACCAAGTGAACCAAGTCGCCAGGAACCTTAAAGCCCGTTCTACACGAACCATCGGACTCATTGTTCCAGAAGTACTGAACCCGTACTATCCCAAACTGATTCAGCAAGTTGCTGACCTGGTTAAGGAAGCCGGATATAGCCTTCAACTGCATCTTAGTGGTTCCGATCAGGAGTCTGAAGCCGCCTGTATTTCCAATTTGCGAGAAAACAGGGCAGACGGGATCCTGCTGGTAACCGCTGAACTTGGACTGGTAGCAAGAGACCACGTAAACTCGCTTGTTGCGGCTGGAATCCCAATCGTTCTCATGGGCTGGGTTGAAGATGCTGATCACATTGATCTGGTTACCGGCGATGATGCTAAGGGTGCCGCAGAATTGGCAAGGCATCTGATAAGTCTTGGACACACGAAAATTGCTATTGTCGGAAAGCCCGCCCACCGCGGAAAATTTGATCGAATTCTTGGTTTTATTGACTCAATCCAAACCGCTGGTCTCACAATTCCAAACGATATGGTTGTCGAAGCAGAAAACGACGATGAAGTCCTTGCAGGGGTTCAAACCTTACTCAGCCTTACAGAACCACCCACTGCCATTTTTGCTTATCAAGACTCCCTTGCAGCCTCGGTGTACAAGCACTTAGGCAATGCTGGCATTTCGATCCCCGATGAAATGACGGTTGTTGGTTTTGATGACATCGAACTAGCGTCTTTTCTGTCGCCACAACTCACCACCGTTGGCGGACACATCGTGCCATTGGCCTCCGAGTTTGTCAAACTTTTGATTCATCGAATTCGTAACCACAATGAGAGTCAAGAAGCAAAGCACCTTATTGAAGTTCCAAAAGTCATTGTTCGATCTTCTTCTGCTCCACCCAGAATAACGGTTCTCGCCAAACAAATTGAAATTTAGTCACATCGAAATGGAAATCTATTCATGAATCAGAAAACCAAAACCCTTATCATCATTCCTTTCCTGCTGGTCGGCCTAGTAGCAACCATTGCATGTACCGCTATCCGCTCCAAAGCAATTAACACCGTCGCCGAAACTCCCGGGCAAAAGTCAGTTGAAATCCTAGCGAATGGCGATTTCTCGTCGGGAGCATCGAAATGGGTTCTGGAAGAAGCAGGGGCAAAAGGCAAAGCAGAATTTGTGAAAGAAGGACCAGACGGGTCTTCGGCTATGAAACTAACCGTTCTTAGCGTCGGAGATCAGTCTTGGCGTTTGCAAGCCTATCAGCCAAATCTGAAGATTTCAAAAAGCAAGAAATACAACTTGACCTTCTGGGTAAAGGCAAAGCAAGATACCGTAATTACCGTCAATTGTATGCAAAACCACGAACCATGGGAGCACCACGGGGCGGCAGTCGAAATGCCGATCACAACAGAATGGACTCAAAAGACATTTGCGTTTGACGGTCCGTGGGACGATGACAATGCCCGGTTGACATTTACCAACCTCGGAACCGTGCCCGGTCAAACTTATTGGTTTGCTAAGTGCTCCTTGACTGAGTCGCCAAAGGAGCTTCATGGGTCAACATCAAAGGCTCTACCTGTAACTCCAGTTAAGCCTAGTGCCATTAAAGGACTTCGAGTCGTAGGAAACAAGATTCAAGATGCTTCGGGAAAAGTCGTTCGATTGCAAGGAGTGAATATTCCAAGCCTAGAATGGGATCCAAAAGGTGATAACTTTATGCAATCGCTTGATGCAGCAATGGGTTCCTGGAATGCAAAGATCATTCGAATACCACTCACCCAAGACCTCTGGTACGGATACTACAAAGGAGAGAGAAATCCTGACGGTGGGCAAGCCTATCGAAAATTGATTGACAGTGTCGTAAAGCGAATTGCGGACAAGAAGGGAATTGCTTTACTTGACCTTCATTGGTCAAATAGCGGTAAGTGGGGACAGTACGTTGGTCAACACTCAATGCCCGACGATCTAAGCCTTGTCTTTTGGAAAGATTTCGCCAAACGATATGCGAACCATCCATCCGTCATGTTTGATCTCTATAATGAGCCCCACGACGTATCCTGGGAGGTTTGGAAGAATGGCGGAATGGTCGAGGAACGAAACAGTGATCCAACTCGCGGACTCTACCTAAAATATCATACGCCGGGAATGCAGGCACTCCTCGATGGAGTTCGATCAACCGGAGCAAAGAACATTGTTGTCGTAGGTGGTCTTGATTGGGCTTACGACTTGAGAGGTGTTATGAACGGTTATGCCCTTTCGGATCAAACTGGGAACGGAATTGTTTATGCAACGCATATTTATCCATGGAAAAAGGATTGGGATGCAAATGTCACTCCTGTTATCGCAAAATATCCGGTATTTGTCGGAGAAGTTGGCACTAAGCCTTGGGAGCCAGGGCATCCAGCCCATGAAAATGTTTACACCGAAAGTTGGGCACCCGAAGTCATTGCTTATATCAACAAGCACGAACTCAGTTGGACTGCCTGGTGTTTTCATCCGAGTGCAAACCCGTGCCTCATTACCGGCTGGGATTACAAGCCAACGTCCTATTGGGGCAAATATGTCAAGAAAGCCCTTGAATCATCAAAATTTGACCAGAAAGGAAAAGAATAACAACATGAATAAAGCAGATATTAACGGAAAGTGGGCCCTTGTCACAGGTGCAAGTCGAGGAATAGGGCGTCAAGTCAGTTTGGGACTTGCTGACTACGGTTGTAACGTCATTCTTCACAGTAGAGATTCATCCCACACCGCAGAATTGGCAACTGAGCTCGGAGCCAAAGGCGTACAAGTTCGGCAAGTGTCGGCGGAATTGTCGGATTCAACCCAGGTTGATCAAATGCTAACCGCACTATTGGCAGATGGACCAGGAATTGACATTGTTTACAATAATGCCGCAGTCATGACTCCCTACCGACAAGATTGGCTAAACGTTCCCGCCGAAGACTTCCGAACCAGTTTTGAAGTCAACGTGACTGCATTAATCACCATATGTCACCGCCTCATTCCTGGAATGGTTAAGAAAGGCTGGGGAAGAATCATCAATGTTACGTCTGGCATTCAAGATCAACCCGAACTAATCGCTTATTCGATTTCCAAAGGAGCCGTCGATAAATTTGTTACGGACACCGCAGGTCACCTAAAGGAAAAAGGAGTTCTGATGAACTTACTCGATCCGGGTTGGTTGCGTACGGATCTCGGCGGGCCAAACGCGCCTGGAGCAGTAGAGTCGGTTCTTCCTGGAGCACTGGTTCCTGCCCTCTTAACTGATGGTACGGTCGGGCAGCTATTTCGAGCCCAAGATTGGGCTGAAAAAGAAATATAGGCAACGCAATGTCAAAGAAAGTCCTTGTCATATGTGGAGATCAGTATCATTCTGGTGACCATGTTATGGCAGGGCTTAGGGCATCGGTCGGCGAACAGATTGATCTGATTCAAGCCCCAGATGGTCCTATCCTCGAATTTTCCGATTCATACAGTGCAATAGTTCTTGCAAAATTGAATGTCTCCTCGCCATCCGATTCAACTCACTGGACAAGCGAGAGCTCAGGCAAAGCTCTTTGCGAATTCGTTAGTAGTGGAGGTGGTTTGCTAGTTGTTCACGCAGGAACCGTTGGATATTCTATAGCACCAGGTATTCACGAGTTAACTGGAGGTTCATTCATTCAGCATCCGTCAGCTTGTGAGGTCACCTTAGAACCCATTCCTGATCACCATTTGACCAAAGACACCATTGCATTTACGATCCACGATGAGCACTACTTTGTAGATCATACTGACCAGGGCAAAGTTTTCTTGCTAACTCGTTCGGAACATGGTGTTCAACCTGGTGGCTGGACTAGAACTTTCGGCAGAGGGAGAGTTTGCGTTCTCACACCTGGTAATTTTGAATCAGTATGGAGACATCCTCAATTTCAATCGCTAGTTGGGAATGGGTTAAAGTGGATTACGAATGGATAAAGTAGCTCTGGTTACCGGCGCTGATCGTGGACTTGGATTGGCGATGGTAAAAAACCTGCTCGACCAAAGTTGGATTGTTTTTGCCGGAAAGCATCTTGATTGGCCCGAATTAGATGAGCTTAACGAAAAATTCCCCTTGAATCTGAACGTGATTCCTCTTGATGTCGGCTCAGACGAATCCGTCATTGAATCTGCAAAGCTAGTTCAATCCTCCGTTTCGCATATCGACCTGCTGATTGCCAATGCAGCCATCAATCGATCTCACCAAGTCAATAGTATTCGACAAAATCCTAGCATGGAACACATGGCGATGGAATTCAATGTGAACGCCATTGGCGCACTCAGAGTTGTCAATTCGTTTCTCCCATTACTCGATGCCGGTCAAATGAAACGCCTCTGCTTTGTTTCCTCCGAAGCCGGAAGTATCGGCGCAAGCAAGAGAACCGGATGGTTTGGCTATTGCATGTCAAAGGCAGCCCTAAACATGGCGGTCAAGAACCTCTCAAATGACCTTTCTGTTCAGGGATTCAGTTTCCGCCTCTATCATCCTGGCTGGTTAAAGACCTACATGTCTGGAACCAAAAACGAGCAAGCCTCAATGGAACCCGAAGAAGGCGCGGAAATAGCCATTGAATACTTCCTTAGTGACTCGGGCGAACTCGAGTTAAGCCTTCACGACTGGGAAGGTAACAAAATGCCTTGGTAAAAAATAGGTTTTAGAATTTTTCAAAAAAAAATGTTTAGTTCGCTGCAAACAATTCAAAAGGTGACTTCGTAGAACATTGGGACAGCTCCGAAGGGGAGTAGCAGCTGCGAAAGCAGAGTTAGATTCGTCAGTACGCTTGAAAGAGCCGGATCTAGCAGCAAATGCAAGACCTTCATCGCATCAGCGATGAAGGTCTTTTTTGTACCTTCAATGATCGCAGCCGCGAGTTGTGTTGAAGGAACAAAGAAAATGAAGTGCCCCAAATGTGAGATCATCGACCTTGCTATGACCGACCGGTCCGGTGTCGAAATTGACTACTGTACGATTTGTCGTGGAGTTTGGCTCGATCGAGGCGAACTTGACAAGATCATTGAACGATCTGGTGTCATGTCGCCAATTCAAGAACGACCAGTTGCTCAAGACCGACAAACTTATCAAGAGCATCCAGCAAACTACCCGTCCTCATATCGGAAAGATCGTTATGATGATGACGATGATGACGATGACGATCGAGGTAGGCGGAGGAAAAAGGGATTTCTCGGCGACCTATTTGATTTTTAAGGAGAATCAGATTGGAAATAGCTGGAATACCTGTTTGGATCTGGGGAACATTCCTCGGATTCGTCGCTGTTGTTATGGCTCTCGACTTGGGAGTCTTTCACAAATCTGCTCATGAAGTAAAAACAAAGGAGGCCCTCAAGTGGTCGGCGGTATGGATGGCTTTAGCCGTCGCATTCAGTGTGATTATTTTCACTCAATGGGACACTATCAATCCGACCAGTAAGTATTCAAGCACTGATGCTGGAATCGCCTTCATTTCCGGATATCTCGTTGAGTGGGCGCTAAGTGTCGATAACTTATTCGTCTTCTTGTTAGTCTTCGGATACTTCCAAGTTCCGGCGAAGTATCAGCATCGTGTCCTCTTTTGGGGCATTCTCGGTGCTCTGATCTTCCGAGCCCTCTTCATTGCAACCGGCTCTGTGTTGTTGGACAAGTTCCATTGGACAATGATCTTGTTTGGTGCCTTCCTCGTGTTTACAGGAATAAAGATGCTGACCAGCCATGGCAAGCAGATGGATCCGAGTAAGAACCCGCTAGTGAACCTCGTACGCAAGTTCGTTCCGATCACTAAAGAGTTTCACGGGCAAAAGTTCTTTACGCGAATCGATAAAAAGTTGTGGGCTACGCCGCTTTTCCTCGCCCTGATCATCATCGAGTTCACTGACATCATCTTTGCGATTGACTCAGTTCCGGCGATCTTTGCGATCACTCGTGAGCCGTTCATTGTCTTTACTTCGAACGTCTTTGCGATTCTTGGATTAAGGTCTCTGTATTTTGCCCTTGCTGGACTCATGCAGATGTTCACCTATCTGCACTATGGTCTATCCGCAATCCTGATGTTCGTTGGTTCGAAGATGCTGTACGGCTTCCTTGAAAAGGATGTATGGCCGGGCCTGCCTTCAATTCCAGTTTGGTTGTCTTTACCGGTAATCATTGGAACCCTAGGGATCTCGATCATCGCTTCGCTAAAGCTGAGCAAGGAACCCAAAGGGTCAAACATCGTCGTCGAAGAACCAGTTCCCGATGCTCCCGCATTGTAACCACTCAACCACAAACTATTAAACCATCGAGTGAGGTACTAACCTCACTCGATCCAAACAATAAAACAAGCCTTAAATATGAACACTCAACTACCGCTACTCGTCAAAAACAACGTTTCGGCACTCTACTCGCTTTGTGACTTCATGAATTCGCGAGGGTTCTGGACCGCAGAACGTGATATTCGACAAGACTTATCCAAGTCAATTTACGAACTCTTCCAACTGTTTGCTTGGTCGGATGGAGCCCTCCATAAGAATGAATACCGACTCCTTGACGCAGCCCTAGAAGTCGATGCACTTTATGATTCTCACTTAAAGCAACTTGTCGAAGCAGGCCCATTGGAAGAAGTCACTAATCCAAGGGTTCCAGGATGCCTTGTTTCGGCGGCTTTGCACGACTCAGTGCATGAAACAATGTTCGTCCACATCATCATCAACCATTTGGAGAACCTCGCTCTCATCATTATCATGTCTGACTCAAAACTTGAGGCTGCCGAGCATGATGCATTTAGAAACTATTTTGCCGAGTTGAGGATGTCATACTATTCAAGTCCATCTCCAACCGCTTAAATGACATCTGTAGAACTGCTAACCGCAAATCTTCTCTCGCCAATGGTCTTGGCGTTCGTCCTCGGATTCGTTGCAGTTCTGATCAAGAGTGATCTCAAACTACCAGAAGGGCTTTACTCTTCACTTTCAATCTATTTGCTGTTTGCAATTGGATTGAAGGGAGGAGTTGCCCTTTCTAAGTCCCATGTTTCTGAACTCTGGGCTCCTATCCTCGCCATTCTTACAATCTCCTTAATTACTCCGCTTTTTGCATACTGGGTTTGTCGTCAACTCGGCAAGTTAGATAGAACTGACTCGGCGGCAATGGCTGCTCACTACGGGTCAGTGAGTGCTGTAACATTTATCGCCGCGACGACATTTGCCCAAATGCAAGGATTGGCACCGGAAGGTTTTATGCCGGCTCTCGTAGCGGTTCTCGAAGTCCCAGCGATCTTGATCGCATTGTGGATGGTTTTAAGAAAGCAAAAGTCTCAATCAATGGGTCCCCTGATTCACGAACTTTTGACCGGTCGAGCCATCGTACTTTTGGTTGGCGGTCTCATCATTGGATTAGTGGCAACCCCGTCCGGCATGCAACAAGTTCAACCACTCTTTGGGGATTTGTTTAAAGGTGCGTTAACAATATTCTTGCTTGAAATGGGCTTGGTCGCCGGCTCCAAAGCACCAGAACTGAAACAACACGCGAAGTTCTTGATTGCATTTGGCACGGTAATTCCTCTAATAAATGGCTGCATTGGAGTCTTCGGCGGAACACTCGCTGGCCTTTCACCGGGTGGAGCCGGCGTACTTGGCGCAATGGCTGCCAGTGCATCCTACATTGCTGCCCCAGCCGCAGTAAGGATCATGCTTCCAGAAGCAAAGCCGAGCCTCTATTTGACTGGCGCGATAGTCGTAACATTCCCTTTCAATCTGGTAATCGGTATTCCACTGTTTATGGAATTAGCGAAAAAACTAAGTGGACACCCATAACCAAAGAGAACTTCCTCAACACTTCAGTTTCCTGCTAGAAATTCCAATATGGATTCAAGGATCATTGGGAGCCGAAGCTAAATTGCCGACTTTCGAGCATTATTTCGTCAAGATGATACCAAACTCTAACGCCGTTTTGAAGACCTAAAACGGGACGACTGGCTATCACCAGATTCACCCTTCACAAACCTAAACGTCTCTGAACAAACAACGAACGTCTTGTCCAGAGACCTTATGGCAATCCTATTTCGAAGAGCTTGTTCGCTTTTTCGCTCGAATAAGGAAGACAAGTCCGGCACCAATCGCCATGAACGTTCCGGGTTCTGGCATTGCATCCACATGATAGAAGTCACAGTTACCATCCTTACGGGATATTCGAATAATGGATGGTTCGTTGTTAGTGACTCCATTATCCCAGTGCGTTCCAACTCCCGGAGTAGAACCATGCAATCCACCATTTTCAAACTGACTCACATAGAAAGCGCAGTCAGGACCGACTTCGGCCAGGTCGCCATATGCTTGGCTACCGCTGGCGATATCAAATGCAACCGGAGTACCCGTGTAGCCAGCCCCATAGGTGAGTCGAGTAATCGTACCGTCATTGTTATTTGAGAAAATTGAGTTAGCACTCACTCCGTCTCCAAAGGCTAGTCCGTCAGGGAAATGAGCCATCACGAAATTATTGAGCACAGTTCCGGTGTTTGAAATAACAATCATGTTTTGAGCAGTTTGACCTGCAAGAGCAATGTTCCCAGCCGAATCAACTGCTATGTCGTCAATGAGTCCGCCATTGGTGTAGATCAAAGTATTGGTTGTTGCAACTGGATCATAAATGAAAACTTGATTGGTACCGCCACCAGCTACATAAGCGATTCGTCCGTCCGCCATGGCGTGAATGCCGTATCCAGAACCGCCAGCGGTTCCGCCTAAATTCTGTGCTGGAGACGCCCAGCTATTTGGATTGAAACGCTGCAGCCCCGTACTCGTGGTCGTATAGATAAAGCCATCCAGTGCGTTCGTCATTCCGTATCCAGAGGTATTGAGCCCGGAAATAGCGTGAGTGGTGAAACCATGGACGTTCGTGCCCTGATGGACAGCATTCTGAGTCAAGCTGTATTCGTAGATGTTCGATCCGTCTCGAGTGAGCATCGCACCGGCATTCGTCCAAGCCATTCCAGGCCCACCTACCAACGGACCGGTATAAATCTCTTGAACGTAAGTAGCGTCAAGGAAAGGGAACTGAACTGCTAAAGCAGATCCAGAAAGTGAAACAGTTGCAAAGCAAGCCGTAAACAGTACTGAGTTTTTCTTCATGAGTCTCCAAGTCACTCGGGATATGTCTCCATAACTCGTCAAGACACCAAAGTCCGCGTGTCTCTTATCTTAACATGAAGTTCACAACGCAACAACCAGGTAATTTCACCAGGTATCAACCGCACTTGGCTTATAATGAACTTTCCGGGCAATTAACCACTCGTAAAAAAGTCTAATTATCAATCACTTTGGATTGAGAAGAATTGACTCTAATTCTTTTACAGCAAGTGATCGATCCTCTGAACTTGAACCAACAAGACGCAGGAACAACGCTCGGTTCTTATCATCGTACATTGAATCAATGACTCCACCGATGCAGCACAACGCCGAAGCGCAATGGTAGGCAACCCCACTCTTTGGGTCACGCACCTTTGACCAAAGCATGGCAATCACCGGGTAGCTCGGATGCTCAATGGCACAATTCAGGGCAGAAATTAATCCGGTCATGATTTCTGCGGTTGCCAAAGAATTCATGAGCGCTCGCTCCCACTCCGCTTCAATCGGCTCCGGACCGTATTTGTGAGCAGTCAACTGGATTTGGACGTCTCCTGTTTGACGAATTCGGAGAATGGCCCGAATAGCGGCGGGAGTTCCAAGTCTATCAAGCGCCTCAAGGTCTCGCCAGTCATTCCCAGCCCGTGGAATAAGTAGCCCCTCTACATTCTTTTTCTCGCTATCCGTTAGCTGATCAAGTGCCTCAAGATCATAGCCAATCCCGTCGTGCCACTGTTCGTAGCCGATGTTCATACTCTTCTGGAATCTATTGAATGCGCCTGACGCCATCTTGATTAACGCTTTGGTACCGTAGACATGCCCATGAGGGCTCCCTGACTTCCTCCACCATGCTTGGTAAGCCACTGGTCCATGGCGGCCCCGATATTCTTTCCCGAGATACGGTGAGAATACACAATGGAATGTCCCTGTCCTCCAGCCATCAAAAATCTCGCAAAGGCGGTTTCGCCGGTTGGAAAGGCTACGAGGATAAAGTGTTCGGCTTCCTTGTTGGCGGTTCTGGGAACGGAGCTAGTTGTGATGACATCGCCCTTATGATTCTTGTAAGTGCTCAGAACGGAGTTAGCAGTCTTGGCAAGTTCGTCCCCCGACCTAACTTTTGGGTAGTCATTGATGGTAATCATATCTACCCATGACTTCAAATCACGCCTTCCCTTCGGGGTGTACTCATGGAGGTCGCCTTTTGAGTAGCGATGAACATAGCTGACTCCTCGGAAAGTGAACGCGACCTTCTCCTCCATTTCAATAGTCGCATGGGGCAGAAGCGATGCTAGAATGAGACCGACCATATCTTAAAGTATGACCGATTGTTAATTTCGTAAAGAGGGACCAAATTCTATGTGCTATGGTAGCATCCTGGAACTAGCAAAGCTTTAATTCATGAAACCACTGGATGAAATTCGAGCGTTCCGAGCGATCAGTGAAACCATCGCCACCGCAGGGCAACCAAATCAGGACCAATTTCCATCGATCCTCGATGCCGGATTTGAAGCGATCATCAATCTCGCTCTCCCAACCTCAGACAATGCAATTCCCGACGAAGGAAGCATCGTAACCAGTCTCGGAATGGCTTACTTTCACATACCCGTGGATTTCCAATTTCCTCGAGCCCAAGAGTTTGATACGTTTTGCCAACTCATGCAGGCTTACGAGCGAAGGAAAATATTCGTTCATTGCGCGGCCAACATGCGCGTGTCGGCATTCATCCTTCTTTATCGCGTGAATTGCCTTGGGGTCGCTCTCCATGATGCACAAACTGACTTGCATGCGATTTGGCAACCCACTGAAGTGTGGAGCCAGTTCATCCAGAGCCAATTGAAACACTAGCCTAATTATCTCAAGCAATTCGAAGAACCTTCTTCAAAAGCAAAACCCCAGTAACTTCAGCCACTGGAGTTCAATATGTTTCTTAGAATCTGAGTAGAGCTAGCCAGAAGCTAAGCCTTTCCAATTGTCGCTACCCATTTCAGATTTAGAGGAACTCATGAACGTAAGTTCGCCGCTATCTTCAACTTTGAATGCATCAATGCGTTTCGAATTCGTACCAAGAACATACAAGAATTTGCCGTCAGGTGAAATTACCATGTCCTTAGTATCGTTTCCCGTAACATTAGGGCGCTTGGCTGAGGAAAGAAATTTCGCAGCACCCATCTGATCCAGGGCGTAGACGCTAACGGAGTTGCTCACAAAATTGGCAACATAGAGTCTATCTCCAGCCTTGTTAACGCATGTCCAGCATGCAGCGGTTTGCCCATCAGTCAGCTTCTGTGGAGCCATAAGCTCTCCGTTCGAACCCACTCCAAATACCAAAACCGACGCTCCTCGAAAAGTGCTGACATAGATTTGACTGCCCATTGGGTTCCACGAGAGTCCGACTGGTCCATACGCTGGTG
>JAYUOQ010000038.1:0-5272 GCA_043760685.1 Armatimonadota bacterium
GAGCCTTGAGCCTTGAGCCTTGAGCCTTGAGCCTATCTACTCAACAACCGCGCCAAACTTCCGCGTCCGCCGCTGATATTCCTGAACCGCATCCAGAAGATGCTTTGATGAAAACTCGGGCCATGGATCATTGGTAACCCAAAGCTCGCAATAGGCGCCTTGCCAAATCAAGAAGTTAGACCACCGCATCTCTCCCGCGGTACGAATCATGAGGTCCGGTTCTGGGTGTTGAGGATTGTAAAGGTGAGCGGAAATGATCTCCTCGGTTATGTCTTCTGGCTCGAAACCGGCGGCAACCACATCTCGGACGGCATCGACGATCTCGGCTCGTCCACCGTAGTTCACCGCCAAAGTAAAGACGATGCCCGTATTATTGGCGGTTGTCTCCATGCCATTCTCCAATGCTTGCTGAAGACCTGCCGGAAGCTCTTCAATTCGTCCCGAGACATTCACCCGAACATTGTTCTGATGCATTGACCGAAGTTCTTCGCGTGCTGCGGTCTCAATCAGCTTCATAAGCCCACTGACTTCTTCTTCGGGCCGTCGCCAGTTCTCCGCCGAGAAGGCATAAACGGTCAAATACTTAATGCCTAGTTCGCTAGCGTCAAGTAATGCGCCACGCAACGCTTTGTATCCTTCGCGGTGTCCAAGCAGACGTTGCCAGCCTTTCTTCTTCGCCCAACGACCATTGCCGTCCATGATTATGGCAACATGGCTTGGCAGTTGCTCAAGGTTGATTCCTTGTTCAACTGCCTTCTTTTGAAGTCGGTTTAGGGTTGCCGATGCCATTGCTATAAACGATTAAACAGTGAGGAGTTCCGCTTCCTTCTTTTTGCCAATGTCCTCACACTTGGCAGTGAAGGTGTCGGTCAGTTTCTGGACCCGAGTCTCGTTGCCCTTAACATCATCTTCAGTAATCTCTTTCTTCTTTTCAAGGGCACGAATCGAGTCGTTGGCATCCCGTCGAACGTTTCGAATCGCAACTTTACATTGCTCCGATCGAGCGTGGACCTGTTTGACCATGTCTTTTCTCCGATCCTCGGTCATCGCGGGGAAGGTAAGCCGAATTCCACTGCCATCGTTTACCGGGTTAATCCCAAGGTCACTCTTCATGATCGCCTTCTCAATGACTGGCGTCATATGCTTTTCGTAAGGTTGAATCAAAAGCTGTCTCGGCTCAGGAATGCTAACGTTGGCGATCTGCGTGATCGGAGTCTCGGTTCCGTAGTATTCAACATGAACTCGGTCCAATACTTGTGGTGTCGCCCGACCAGTTCGATAACCAGCAAAGTCGTGAGTCATCGCGTCCAGTGCGTGCTGCATTTTCGTTTCCGTTTCCGTGATTATTTCATTTACACTCATTCGTTTTCGTCTCCTACCAAGGTTCCCGAGACGCCGCCTGTAAGGGCGTCGAGCAGGCTTCCTGGTTTGTGAAAATCTAAGATGATCATGGGCATTTTGTGCTCATCTGCCATCGTAAAAGCAGTTTGGTCCATGACCTTGAGCCGATCCTGAATCGCCTTTGTATAGGTCAATTTGGCGTACCGTTTCGCATTTGGATTCTTCTTCGGGTCACTGTCGTAGACGCCGTCTACTTTAGTCGCTTTGACTAATACATCCGCCTCTATTTCAAGGGCTCTCAATACCGCTGCCGTGTCGGTTGAGAAAAACGGATTTCCGGTTCCTGCCGCAAGAACAACCAATCGTCCCTTCTCCATGTGTCGGAGAGTCCTTCGTCGGATAAATGGTTCGGCAACCGAAGCAATAGTAATAGCACTCTGTACTCTGGCTTCAATTCCCTGACGCTCAATTGCACTCTGAAGCCCCAGTGAATTCATCAGGGTTCCCAACATGCCCATTTGATCGGCAACCGAACGATCTATGCCACCTTCGACGGAGAATGTTTCACCACGGATGAAGTTGCCGCCACCAACTACGATGGCACACTGAATGCCAGCACGATGAACATCGGCGACTTCCTTGGCTATGTAATTAAGAATGTGGGGGTCGAGACCAAATTTCAGGTCTCCAGCGAGAGCTTCGCCGCTGAGTTTAATAAGTGCGCGTTTGTAGGGTTTTCGAGCGGATGCCAAGCGGGTGCCTCTTGGATAGTAATTGTACCTTCGTCAAGGGTTGAGCGGGGAAGCTTTTAGCCATCAGCTACAAGCGAAAGAAAACCAATTGCAGAATGTGTCTTCAATTTTCTCTAGAAAGGATTGCTCATGTGAGATGAGACCTTATATCTTCACGAAAAATGCGTTTCTTTTTTGACTCTAACCAACGTTGCCCTGACCACGGAGTGGTCACATAAGGTAGCCAGGGTGTCATGGCACAATTGAGCCTAAGCGAATGTTGGGACCTGACCCCTGGATTGGATCGAAAATCAGAATAATTCCACGGTCGCTGTTGTCAGCGCCTTAACCCAGATTACTTGATAAGCGACCCTTCGCCGACTTGTCGGCAAAAGACTCGTTCCTAACCTCCCAACTTCGCAATTTCCAACATAATATTCCGCCGTGCCTGCTCTTCGAACCGTTCTCGAAACCATGGGAGGATGTAAATTGAGTCCCGACGCAAGAACGAAGTCAATACATTTGTCCGACCGACTCGATAGTCTCCATCACTGACGAACGAGTACTCGGTTCGGATTGCGCGAGAATATATGTCATATTCTTCATCGGGTGACCCTAGAATTGAAAGATCTGTATCGATCATCAATGTGGAGGCTGGGTGAGCCGTCGGAATATGGTGTTTCGTACACAAAATTAAGTCTTCGATTAAGTCTAGGCAGGTCCTCGGAACTCCGAAGGCGGCTAGTGTTTGTTTGGCCAACTCCGCGCTTTTCTCCTCATTATCTTTGGCTCGAGGGATATAAATAGCGTCATGAAAAATGATGGCCAATGTAACCTCATTTGGCATAGTGCACTTTGGTCGTGCAGATTTGAAAACAACCAGCATCGTGCCAACGTGGTCAATGTTGTGGTAGTGACGATCTGGTTCATCGTAGAGGTCAAGGATTCCTTCAATAGTTCCCCTTTGTGGTTCCATGCCGGCCAAATCCCCAATAGAATGAATCCAGTTTTGCTTGATCAAGTCTCGGTAGGGAATCTGGGTTGGGCTATTCATTGGATTACCCGGATGGAACTGGAAGCGTCAACAACTCGGTGTCAAGCGATGGAAATCGTTTCTTTAATCCTTGTTCTTGCTTCGAAATCTCTCCCGGATCTCGCTTCGAAAAGCTCACTCGTCCACCCGAATACGATGTTGGAACAATCTCAGCCCCCTTAAATGAACTCTTATCGAACGTCAACTTATACATCGCCGCCTGCCCACCGCCCGGGTTAACAAAATTCCCCAGCGAATAAATAATCGGCTTGCCTTTATAGAGTTCTCCGGGCTGCAAGACATGAGGATGGGCACCTAAAACAACATCCGCTCCCGCATCAACAAACAATCGTCCCAACGAAACCTGAAACGGAGCAGGGAAGGGCTGCTTCTCAATTCCCCAGTGCAGCGCAACCACCACCATATCCGCATCCAACTTCGCTCGGTCAACTATCTTCTTTAACCGACCCCACTCCAGTACTCCACTCTTTCCGTCGAGCGTAAGGGCAGCAACTCCTGCCGATTCAGCCGTGGCGGGAGTGCAAATCCTTAACCCACCAATTGATCGGAAGGAGAGGTACGAAATGAATGCCACCCGTGTCCCATCTGGAGCAACAACGACCGTCGATTTCGTCGCATCTGCCCAATTCACCCCCGCTCCGCACCGTTGAATATGATTGGAATCAAGCAGGGAAGTCGTCTGCTTCAAACCCGACACTCCGCCATCCATTGCGTGGTTATTGCCCAAACTAACAACATCGATTCCGGAGGAGACAAGGTTCTTTATGTGTCCCGGGTCAGCCTTAAGAACGTATTGGTTGCGAGCCGCAATATCAGCCGCCGTCTTACGACGGGTCCTTTCCGATGTATTAGTAAGCGGAATCTCTAAATTCGCGTAGAAAATCGCATCGGCAGGAACGGAAATTCCCTTAAACACTGGCACTGAAGGCGAAACGCCATTAAGCATGATGTCTCCACCGCAAAACAGACTCCATTCCCCAGTACGTACCTGAAATGCACCGTTCAACGCGACATAAACAAGCATTGGGTGCATCAAGCCAAAGACGAAGCAGCCCACACCTTTGATTCTTTCCAACCCAGCAAATCAACCAAAAGAGTGAGCAAGTCAATCTGATTGGAACAGTTCTTGCTCCATCCATTCTCGGATTGAAAAATTCTCTGAACGGAGCAATCATGAATCGAAATATTTCTCGAATAGCCACACTATTTGTCCTTACCGTAGGCGCATCACTTGCCTCTGCTCAAACGACAAAGACTTTCGTCCCTAGCAACACTGACCTAAGCGACCTCGATCACTACTATGCATATTCATGGGGAATCGACAACGTCCTTCCGGCTGGTCAAATCATCACCGGAGCCAAACTGACAATCACCAATATCTGGGATTGGACCGTAGAAGACGACATTCTGTATGTCAACATGCTCGACAACCCCGCATCTGGAGTCAACTCGTTCTACGACAACCAAGGAGGCGGTAACTACTTTGGCGGTCAAGGAACTGTAGTCGGAACTTGGACTGACCCGGCTGGCGGACAAGCAACCGGAAAAAACTTGGTTTTTGACCTTGGCGCCCTTGGACTTCTCGGCAAAATGAACCAATATGCAGCCGACGGAAAGATGGGATTTGGATTCGATCCGGATTGTCACTACTTCAACGACGGAGTCAAGCTCGAAGTCACAACTCAAGCCGTTCCAGAACCGGCAAGCTTTGCAATTCTTGGCCTTGGCGGTTTGTTGCTCATCAAGCGACGAAAGAAGAACTCAGCTTAATCGGTTCGTTCGATACAATGTTAATAATGGCTGAGCGAGATTTTCGCTTAGCCATTTTTGTTTCTATCTTGTTAGACATGTTAAGTTCGAACGAAAGGGAACTACATGCCGGGTTCGTTTCGGAAAAACAGAATATGAGACAAGGGATCAATTCGAATTGTCGGCGTTTTCCTCACTTGCAACCTGAGCGAAGAATCCCGTCAAAACTTTTGCCCTGATTGCCGAAAGCTGACAGCTAATCTTAAATTTTCATTGCTGAAAGCTCATTTCTTGGCTGCAATTGCTCCGTTCGCAATTAATTACCAGTGCCCTCGCACTTGCCCTGAATTCTGGCGTATTCAAAAGGGTACAATTAGCAATCCCAACGTGAGAGTGC
>JAYUOQ010000039.1:0-5270 GCA_043760685.1 Armatimonadota bacterium
CCTCTGGTTGACTACATCTTCTCAACGACTTGCGATACTTCTCACGTATGGGTCGAGGACTCGAGTTTTGGAGAACTTGCTCGGCTGGGTGCGAACTCAACGACCAAGGTTCAGTGTTTGGGCTATTCAGGAAAGGGCAATCCCAGTGGTTTCTTGAACTTAACCGCAAAGTGGACGGGAACCGAGCCGTTCGAAATATTTGGATTCATTTCCTCGGATTTTTGGACGTTGACCCTATCTGACAATCAAATCCTCTCGATTGACTTCTCGACGGATTACCGAAAGACGAATAAGGCTCGACTACCGCAACTTTTCTTGATTCAAGGCAACAAGACTTTCATCGCCGAGATTCCTAGTTCTTCGACCGAAGTCAATCAATGGCTTTCGATCAGGAAGGATTTGACAAGCGAAGACTTTGTACAAATTGGACCAGCGGGAGGTCAGTTTGGCGACCGGGATACAAATTCTCACCCCGACTTTACAACGAATGGAAAAAGCATGTACTTCATGGTTGGGCTCGACGTATTCAGAACGACGAAAGGTCCCCAGGGCACCGAAAAGCTGGATTACGACAACATCAACATCCAAGTCCACACCTCTCCAAATTGACAAAATTGCCCGTTGGTTGACGGAAGACTTTAGGTTTTTTCGTGCAAAACCTGACAAAAATGCTAGGTTTGCCCTAAAGAGAACATGGAAACCTGGTCAATATAACAGTGAGCGAGTAGGCTCACGAGGTTAGTTTGAATGCCGAAGCTTATTGCATGTGTCGCGGGTTTGGTGGCACTAGTTGCAGGAATATTCGGGAATGTCGAACCGAGTACGTGTTTACAGCGTGCGTTGATATCTGTAATTATTGGTTGGTGTTTAGGAGCATTTTGGCAAGCAATGGGTGGAAATCCGGTACAACTAACAGTTGTGCAGCCAGGTCAAAACGAAACGCCTAAGCCTAAGGATAGGGAAGACGCGAACGCTGCATAAGACTTACCAGGGATGAAATAGATGCCACTTAGCCCAGAACAACTTCAAAAAGCGTGGAAGAACTTCAAAGTTTTTAAGGATCCCGATGCCCGAGCCGAGATTATTAACCACTACTCATACCTTGTCAAGATTACGGCTGGCCGCCTGGTAACAAGCCTTCCTGGTGGACTCGATCGCGAAGATCTTGTCGGATCAGGCGTGATTGGATTGATCAAGTCAGTTGACCAATTTGATCCAAGTCGAGATGTAAAATTTGAAACGTACGCGATTGCCTTGATCAGAGGCGCAATCCTTGAGATGCTTCGAGATGAAGACTGGGTTCCTCGCTCAATTCGAGAAAAACTGAAAGCGCTTGATCGCACAATGATGTCCCTCGAAACAAGCCTAGGACGTCCTGCAACCAGCCATGAAGTTGCCGAGACCATGGCGGTCAGCAAAGAAGAAGTCAGTGAATTGATGGTTCGAATGGGTCGAACCAATATTTACAGCTTGGATGATATCCTCGGAACCAGCGACGGAGACGAACATGTATCGTTCCTCGAACTGCTTGCCGACGAAGACAGCAATACGTCTGGCGAAGTCGAAGGCAAAGAAATTCGACGAATTTTGACCTCCGGAGTAGATCATCTTCCAGAAAGAGAGCGGCTTGTCATTGCGCTGTACTATTTTGAAGGTCTTACCTTCAAAGAAATTGGCCGAGTCTTGAGTGTTAGTGAAAGTCGGGTCTACCAACTTCATACTCAAGCCATGAATCGCCTTCGCAACTTTATGCGACAGGAAGGCGGAATCCAGATCAGGTGATGAAGTGGGCGAAGTTGAACGCATTCGACCGAGCCAAGGTGCTTCGTTTGGGCACGATTTAGGCCAACGAGTTGTCAGTCTTAGCGACCGAGCACCGAAAAAACATCATGAAGAGGATGCCGATCCCTCCAAGGATGACGCTCTCGAACTCCATGACGAAAGTGAAAGCGAATCCGTTGCACAACCGATTGCTTTCCTAGTTGAGTCTTCCGAACACTTAGATTTATCTGCATAATGCCATTGGTTGGCACGTTTCATGCATCTTTGCTGTTGTATCTAAGGAATGACCTAAATCTCGCCCGACGGGTACCATGGGGTTAGGTATTTTTACTAGGAGACTGGATTTCTATCAATGCATAAGCCTCTAATTTCTACAATTTCTGTTCTTGGTCTTGCTCTTTTTCTTGTTGGTTGCAAAGGCGGCGGTGGCGGCGGAGAGACCATGGCAACCGTTAATGGAGAAACTATCTCCAAAGACGAATACATTTCTCACCTTGAGCGAAAAATTCAAGTTTTGGTACAAAGTCAAAATGGACCGGTACAGGTTCCCGTTGCGCAACCACTTAATTTCCAAGCCCTCAACGATTTGGTCAACGAAAAACTACTCTTGCAGATGGCAAAACAAGAAGGAGTTTTACCTACTGACGCAGACGTAAACGAGGAAATGAAGTTCCAAACCATCAAGAGAGCAGACTTCACGATCTCGTTAACAAGCCAAGGACTAACACTAATCGACATCAAGGGTGAACTGATGAAGTCATTGGCTCGACATAATCTGCTGAGCAAGGGCGTAACCATTAGCAATGCCCAGGTGGACGCGTTTATCAAGGATAATCCAAAAGAATTTGAAGAACCCGCTCTGGTCGACCTTACGTGGATCGTCCTAAAGAATGCCGCTGACAAATTGAAGGTTGATGCCGACCTAAAGACAGGACAGACTTTTAAGATTGTTGCGAAAAACTACACAACTGCTCCATCTGGTGAGCAGTATCCAAGCCGAGAATTCGACAAGTTTCCAGCTCGGATGAAAGGTGTTGTCGATAAATTGGCCGAAAATGGTACAAGCGATTGGTTGCAAGATGGTCAGACATTTGTGAAAATTCATGTCGAAAAGAAGACTCCAGCGAGCAAAGTTCAAATCAAAGACTGGATGAGAACTGAAATTCGACGTAAGCTTGCCGAACAAAAGGGCAGTGCTGCGATGGATCTCAACAAGAAGCTTCTGAATTCGCGAAAAGCTGCGGCGATTGTTATAACGAAGACTGGCTTGAAGGAACGGTTTGAGCAGCTATCGAAGTCGCTGAAAGAAGCCGACATGAAAGAATCGTCTGCTACGAGCAAGAGTTCTACTGGAAAATAATAGGTACTCAAAAAAAAGCCCGTCCAAAATGGACGGGCTTTTTTTGTTTAAGCGGCGAAGCTTGGGCTTCGCAGGCTGTTGACCAACAGTTTTACGTGGTCATTCGTGAATTCTTCTGTCTTCAAGTACGGCCCCATTGCCGCTTCAAGTCCATCAAAACTTGGCGATAGCCAACATCCAAGTGGCTGTTGATTGGAGTCAAGTTTCGTTAACGTAAGACGAAGTTGACCTTTTTCCGGAAATCTGAGCCCGTAATGAACGAGATCGGGAATTGAGGTGTAGACACCGTTGACAGTTGAAGTGCCGTCATCAAAGACTTGTTCACTTACCCAGTAGAGTTTTCGAAACATCGTTGTTTATTTGCTCCTTGTTGGCGTCGTTGCCGTCGAAAATTATACGCGACTTTCGATGTCAATTGCCAAGCTATTTTTTTCGACGTCAAAAAACTAGAATTGTTGCTAGTAATTTTGCTGTACTGATAAATATTCGGACACGAAAGGGGCTTTATTCAGGTCAGGAACGTCCTTTCTTCTATGCAAAGTCTTGCAAATGTGGCGATTTGCTTAGCTGGTCCGTTTGTTGGCTGCATTGTAGCTGTCTTGCTTTATGACAAAATATTGGCTTCGGATCAAGTTGCAGAATGACCGAATTAACGATTGATTCCGAACAAGGGATGCTCGAACTTGGCGCACGCCTTGTTCGAGCATTTTCTGTTGGCGATATCGTCCTATTTGAAGGGGAATTAGGAGCCGGTAAAACGACTTTGATACGCGGAATGCTTCGAGAGTTAGGATGGTTGGATCCAGTTCGCTCTCCTACATTCAACTTATTCTCCGTTTACGCCACAGACCCGCCAGTGCTCCATGCAGACTTCTATAGAGTGGTAAGTACGGTCGGAACTGGGATTGAAGATTATCTCGACACCCACTTGTGCCTTGTTGAATGGCCCAAATCCATACACGAATTGATTGAATTGAATTCGAGTAAGAAGATTCAGATATTCATCGAAGGAGACGGAAGGCGTGTCCAACTGAGTAACATTTCACTATGAGTCTTCGAATCGGGCTGGTCAGCACTGCTCATCTTCACTGTTCCAGTTACGCCCACCACTTTGCTCGGCATGAACGAACTTCAATGGTAGGGGTTTGGGATAACGATGGTGAGCGAGGAAAAGGGTTCGCTCAATCACGAGACCTGAAGTTCTTCCATAATCTTTCTGATCTTTTGGATGCTTGCGATGCAGTAGCAATTTCAAGTGAAAATAATCGCCACCTTGAGCATATTGAGTTATGCGCTAAGGCTCAGAAGCACATTCTTTGTGAAAAGCCGGTCGTCGCCAGAGCTGAAGAATTTGAGAAAGTACGAACAATTGTTGCTGATTCCAGAATAAATTTCATGACTGCATTTCCTTGTCGATTTTCGCCGGCTTGGCAAGCGATGAAGGCGAGGGTGCTTCACGGTGACCTTGGTCACATCAAAGCAATTAACGCGACCAATCGGGGATCATGCCCCGGATCTTGGTTTACAAACCCAGAAATGAGTGGCGGTGGCGCAATGATTGATCACGTAGTTCATGTTGCCGATTTGATTCGAGACTTGTTAGATGAAGAGCCTGAGTCCGTTTATGCTCAGACAGGAAATAACATGTACGGGCAGGACTGGGAAGACACTGCCATGGTAACTCTAGAATATCCGTGCGGAACCTTTGCAACGATCGACAGCTCCTGGTCAAGGCCATCTTCCTACAAAACGTGGGGAGACGTAATGATCAAAATCGTTGGGGATAAGGGAGTCCTGAACCTAGACATGTTCGGCCAGGGAATTGATCACTATCGAAATGATGCAAAGGTTTCTCATGTCTCATCTGGCTATGGAAGTGATCTCGACAAAGCAATGGTCGACGCTTTTGTTCGATCGTGCCTCGACGGCGATCCAATTCCAGTCACTTTGGAACACGGGCTCGCTGCCGTCTCTGTTCCTTTGAGGGCCTATCAGTCGCTCAACTCAAAAACACCGGTCGGAGTTTAGAACTAATCATTTCTCACCGTACGTAGAAAGCAGTTCAAGCTATGAATCGATCTATTCCTGTTGCTCATGATTTCAACTGCCCCTGGTGTTGGGTCGGCCT
>JAYUOQ010000040.1:0-2118 GCA_043760685.1 Armatimonadota bacterium
ATATCTGCACCATCGTGATTCTGACCGTCTTCCGGATATCGAGCTTTCCGAGTTGACTGTTGAAATGCCTTGAGAATTTGCCTAATATCAGTTTGCTTCATGAACACTGCCTCCTTATAGATAGGGTCAGTCACTGGTTTTCGAGAAAGCCCCCGACCTGAAACCTCAACTTTTGTAATCCGGGAATTAAGCAGTCTTGTCGCCCAAATCTTGGTCTGCACGTTTGGCAGCCGCACGGGTTTTGTTTGATCAACCACCAAAATCCACATTAACTGAGCGACTATCATAACGAAACTATACCTAAATTTAAGGCACTGCTCTCGTGTCTCCCAGCACTACCATTTTTGGCAAATTGGTAGTAGGGTTGATGGTCCATGGCACTCTTGGAGTATCTTGAACACCTGCGGCGTAGTGGGCGGCAACCAGACAGTCCGTAACATAATTATTTTGCCCAAACATTTGCCAAAACTTTGCAATCCAGCGATACCAGCAATTTTTAGATGTTGATGCTGAATCAAAAGTATTTAGGAATACAGATTGACCATTAAAGCCAATAAGGCAACCATCATAAGGCACCATATTCACGTGGGAAATTGTAGCCCAAACGTTGTTGGGTGTTGGCGTCATATAGCCAAGTGTTTGGTCGCCATGCTCCAAGTCCTTGCCGAATGCATTGCAATCAAATAGAAACATAAACTTGAATGCCTTGTTTTGAGCCACCTCAGACCAGTCAATTTGGGACCAGGTCCTTCGGGTAGAGAAGTTGTTAATGTATCCATTTGAACCGATACACAAAGAGTGTCGCCAATCAGTGGCACTTTTTGGACCGACACCATGACCTAGATGAAAGAAGTACTGAACCGAGCTTTTGAGCCAATATCGAATGCTCTTCATAAGCGCCGATGAGACCTTTTGTTCTTCGGGAATTGCCACCACCGCATAAGAGAAAGACGGATCGAATTGGGTCTTGATATTGGAGGCCGAACTAATGACTGTCTCAACTAAATCTCGATGAGTTTGAGTTACTACAGCTTCATAATCTTGAGGCACGGGTACTCCGTGAGGTTTACTTCCGAGCATAACAATTAAGGATAGAAATTTCGGCAATACGCCCACGCGATAAGCAAAGGTTTGTTTTCCATTTAGTTGACCTGTGCCTTTAACTTCAGTCGTGTAGTTTCCATCTGCAACTGCAGCTCCTGAATTGGACCTACCGTCCCATACGACTCGTGCTTCTGTTCCAAATCCAGTCCACGATCTTATAACATTGCCGGACCAATCCTTGATGTTTATTGTGTAAGCTGACGTGTACATCGGGAGAGTCGCGTGAATTTCGTTGTAGAGCAATCTTACTGTATCCGCAATACCGTCGGAGTTGTCATTGGAATTTGTATTGGTTACCTGGCATTGAACGATTGAACTAACAGAGAGTATTTCAGAACCGACTTTACTTGCAAGAAAGAAGCTGTGATTTCCGTTTGCAAGCTCCCGAGTATCAAAGGAGCCAACTAGGACATCGTCTCCGAATCCTAAATCGTTGTTATCGTGAAGACTTACCATTGGTTTGCCGTCGACGTACATGATCATTTGACCGACGCCAGAACTTTGAGAAGAAGATACGGTTACCACTCCAGAACTTGTGGCACTTGGTTGGTCAATCCAGTTAATGGTCCCACCGCTGGTGCCTATTGTGACAGGAGAGCCTTCCGAGCCTGCCGACAAGATTGAACCGTTGCTGCTAACCAAATCCACACGGTAGTTGTATGTAGAGCCAGGAAGGGCCGTCGCGTCCACATATTCGGAGTAAGTAGTTGGAACTGAGTTAAGTGGAACATACGATCCACCGGGGCTTTTACGCTTTATGATGAATCCACCAACTTCTCTTCCAAACACGTCTTCTTCTGTCGTTTCCCAATGGAGCCAAATGCCACCAGCGCCAGTGATTCGAGATGGATTGATTGCAGCGATGGCAGAATAAGACGTAATTGCCGATACTTTGGCTTTTTGCATCCATGAATCGAGAGATCCGTAAATAAATGCTGTGCTAACTGAACCAAAAATGTTCACTGTGACCAGAAAGTTTGCTTCTCTCTGTCCAGCTGGAATTGTGACAAATGA
>JAYUOQ010000041.1:0-5268 GCA_043760685.1 Armatimonadota bacterium
CTTCAACGACGGCTACGTCGGCAACCACAGCAACAACAAGCACTACGGCGACAACGAGCACTACAGCCACGACCAGTACAACGGCAACGACCAGTACAACGGCAACGACCAGTACAACGGCTACAACTAGTACAACGGCAACGACGAGCACAACAGCTACAACAAGCACCACAGCAACAACAAGCACAACGAGTACGACCTCAACGACGGGCGGATCACTTCCTCATGACGCGATCCTTTATACAATTTCCGACGGTACGGTCAACTTCCTCAAGTCCATCAAAGCTGATGGTACGAATGACACAGGATTGGCTTCTTATGTCGCTGGAAGTGTAACGGCAGTCGCACCAAACCCAACAAAACCAAATCAGTTTGCTTTTGCTAACTTTAACACAGGGACTTCCAAATACAAATTGTATAAGGGCAATACTTCCTTGGATATCGCAACGAGCACACTTCTTACGACAAATTCTTACGACGGAGTTGATGGAGTCCAGTTCACGCCAGATGGCTTATACGTCATTTTTAAGGCAGATGCAGGAGCAGGGTTCAAGCTGTACAGAGTTGCAGCAGGCGGAGGCGTTCCAACAGTTCTGGATTCCGGAGTATTTGAATTCTCGGTTAATCCCGTGGTTGGTTCAAATCTCGTGGCTTATGCAAAGGATTCTGGGACTAGTTCCGACGTTTACACGGTTGATTACCTCACTTCGGCTAAGGTTCAAGTAACCAGCCTCGGAATTGAAACATTCTCACCAAACTGGAGCAGGGATGGAGCGAACATCGTGTTCGGACATAGCCCTGATCCACTCAACGAGAACGTTCACTTGTTTAATGTAACCTACCCTGGAGGCACTGTTTCTCAGGTCACTCCGGCCTCAACATTCAGCGAAGCGTTTGGCTTCTATAACGAAGACATGACCAAGGTTGCGGTACTTCGTGTAGGTGGTTCTGGTGTTCTGTTGGATAGCTATGACATTGGTGGTTCTTCATTCACTAATGTTGTCAACAACACATCTCTTGGGCCAGTTTGCTACTGGACTGACTCGAACGGTCGCAGTGCTTCTGCCAATATTCCAAGCTTCCAGTTTGGAACTCACAGACGACGATCAAGGTAATCTGAACTTGAGATACGAAAGCCTGAAGAGTTTCTCTTCAGGCTTTTTTTGTTTCAGTCCTTATTCATGATTAGAATTGTTGGTGCCGGTTTTGCGGGAGTCGAAGCTGCTTGGGCATGCGCTTCGCGAGGAACTCCAGTTTCGCTCTACGAGATGCGACCGACCAAGTCGAGCCCAGCGCACACTACGAACTACTTTGCCGAGCTTGTTTGCTCAAATTCGCTTAAGTCGAATTCTCCAACTAGCCCCGCCGGACAACTGAAGTCGGAGATGGCCGCGCTAGGATCAATCATCTTGAAAACGGCGGCTGAGCACTCGGTTCCGGGCGGAGAAGCGCTCTGCGTTGACCGAAACGAGTTCGGCAAGGCAATGACGTCAATTATTGAAGATCATGCCCTCATAACAGTTGAAAGGGAAGAAGTAACTCCTGCCATGGTTGTTGGTTGGTTGGCAAACGGTGATCAAGTTATCTTGGCATCCGGACCATTAACCTCGCCTCAATTGTCAGAGTGGCTCGCGGCAAAATCGGGAAGGGAACATTTGTACTTTTACGATGCAGTTTCACCGACGGTGGAAGCTTCCTCATTGAACATGGATATTGTCTTTGCCCAGAGTCGATACGACAAAGGCGAAGGAGACGACTACTTAAATTGTCCGTTCAATAAAGAAAACTACGAGGAGTTCGTAGCGGCACTCATTACTGCGGAGCGAGCACCGTTTCACGCATTTGAAGCTGGAGGTGTTCGGACTAATGCGAGCATTGACCCAGAATATGCTCTGGGTGGTGGAGAAGAGAAGTTGCTCGAGCAGATCAAGTACTTCGCTGGTTGCACTCCGATTGAGGTGATTGCAGAGAAGGGAGCTCGTTCCTTGGCATTCGGAAACTTTAAACCAATGGGCTTGACCAATCCACAGACTGGACGTCGACCTTGGGCGGCATTGCAGCTTAGACCAGAGAATAAAGAGAAGTCATTGTATTCGTTGGTTGCGTGCCAGACTCGATTGAAGTTTGGAGAACAGAAGCGAATTTTTCGAATGGTTCCAGGTCTTGAAAACGCTGAGTTTGTTCGATACGGCGTAATTCATCGTAATACATATCTTGAGGCACCCAAGGCTTTGTTACCAAACTTGGAAATGCGATCGGTGCCCAATCTTTTTGTGGCTGGACAACTTACGGGAGTTGAAGGCTATGTGGAATCCGCCGCCATGGGCATTCTCGCGGGTTTACAGGCACTTGCCAAGATTTCAGGCGTTCTGCTGCCCGAGCCTCCGCGAACGACGGCATACGGGGCTTTGCTGGCGCATTTGCAGGACGACACCCCAAGGGAGTTTGCACCGATGAACATTAACTGGGGCATTCTGCCTGATCCAGTTGAGCCAACTCGCGACAAGGGTGTGAAGCGAGCGATTAAGATTTCGGCGGCGCGGGCCGGATTAAGCGAATGGCTAAACGCGATAAATGTTAACGACCTGCCTTTATAATTGAACGAGGGATGACCTCTCCAAAGGAAACTCGGCAATGACTTCGTAACTGCCGTCAAGCAAAGTGTTGTACAGGGTAACTGATTCGGCATTCCACTGGATGTCTTCGGGAACTGCACCGGAATGCATGAAGTCTCTTAGTTTATGCCCCAGCTTCGTTGAAGCAGGCTTCATGCGTGCCAAGGTGAGATGAGGCTGATAGTCTTCGTCATCCATTGGAAAAGCCTCTGTAAGAGCCTTGTGAATCGCATTGAGATCGCCGTTAATTACGCTTACGCCTAAGCAGAGCACACCGGGTCGTTTGAGGTCAGGCAAACCGTTGATTTTTTCGAGTTTCAAACGAACCTCTTTTTGCCCTTTAAGGACTTCGGTTGCCATGCCCTTAACTGTCTCGGGGTCTTCATCACCAACAAATAGAACGGTTACATGCCACTTTTCGGGTCTTGTCCAGCGGAGTCCTTGCCGATCGAGTCGATCTTTTACTTTGGGGGTGTACTCACTTAACGAGTTACGAGCAATGGACGAAAGGGCAATGGCAAAGAATAACCTCATGGATTGGTGCGGATGTCGCGAATCCATTTTGCATGAAAATCGAGGAAAAGTCTGTTTCTTCCGCCGGCATGTGCGGTTTTTCCTTTTAATTCTGGGGCAACTGTGCCGATTGTCTTGGGAAAATATGGGTCAACAAGCAATTCTGTTTCAGCAACTCCAGTAATGACACCGTTGAGTGGATTGTTAGCAGTAATGAGGTCTTCGACCGCCTGCTCTGCAGATTTGCCCCAGAATTCCTCCAACCCAACCGGGTCTGATGATCGATCAAATCGCCACATCCAATAGCGACTATTGCCTTGTTTAACTTGAATGGTCTCGCCAACCGGAGTATTGATTGTCGAAGGACAAGACCAAACGTCCTTGTTTTTTAGGTAAGGATCAAGCGTGATTTCTGCCCAACCAGATCGCGGATCAGAGGGTGGCCAGGAAGTCCATGGCCGGTAGCCCAAAGAGCCTTTCAGATCTCTTCGGTCTGGCATCCGATCATCATAATCGGCAACATACAAAATGAAGCTGGTTCCTATCTGCTTTTGGTTGGACAGGCAAGCGACCCGTTTGGCAGATGCTTTGGCGGCGGCAAAGACGGGGAAAAGGATTGCAGCAAGGATCGCGATAATTGCGATGACGACCAAGAGTTCAATCAGCGTGAAGGCACTTTGTGTTTTTAATGGCTTGACTTGTTCCTTCATCTGACTTTGATACGACTATTTTGCAACATAAGTTGAATTTAGTGCTTCAGGCTGACAAAAAGAAAGCTCGGCAAATTGCGCCGAGCTTTTCTTTTTCCCAACGCTGCGTTAACTTATGGGTTCGTTCTTGGGTCTCTGGCCCATTTACCGTGAAAGTCTAGGAAAAGCCGATTCTTTCCGCCTCGGTGAGCAGCTAGTCCCTTGAGATTGGTTGAAACCGTTGCCACGTTCTTCGGGAAGTAAGGATCAACAACAAGCTCCGTTTCGGAGTCACCGAATGGTTGACCGATGGCGGTGTTGTTGGCTTCGTTTAAGTCGAGAACTGCTTGTTCAGCGGTTTTGCCCCAGAATTGGTCAAGCGTGATGACAGCGTCGGCTCGATCAAATCTCCACATCCAATAGTTTGAATCGGATTGTTTGACCTGAATGGTTTCGCCAATTGTGGTTTTGGTCGAGGATGGGCACGACCAAATCCCTTTGCTCTTGACGTATGGGCTAAAAACTTCTTCTGCCCAGCCACTTCGTGGATCAGTAGCGGGCCAGCTGGTCCAGGGTCGATACCCTAAAGCAACTTTAATGTCTCGACGATCTGGAAGTCGATCATCGTTGTCTGAAACGTAGAGGCCAAATCCAAGACCAATTTGCTTCATGTTGGAAAGGCAAACGCTTTGCTTTGCCGACGCCTTTGCTTGTGCGAAGACGGGGAAAAGTATCGCGGCCAAAATGGCGATTATTGCGATAACTACGAGGAGCTCGATTAGGGTAAACCCTTGGCTCTTCCATGACAATCCTTTGTTTTTGGTTAGTTGCATCCTGCTGATGTTGTAATCAAATTTCATGCCACTCAACAAGATATTACGATAATTTTTCGCTCTTTACACAATGCATTACCACTCGATCGTTCGTCACTCTTCGACAGCAGCTGCGACGCTGATCCTCCTCCATGGACTCGGCAGCGACGAACAGGATATGTTTGGCTTGTCAGAACTGATTGACGAGCAGGTAGAAGTGATCTGTTTGCGAGCCCCGCACATCTATGGACCAGGATACGCATGGTTCGATATTCAATGGACTGCTGCCGGTATCAAGGTTGATGAGGACGAGTATTGGGAAGCGGTTGGAATTATGGCGCACGAAATTATGACCCTCCAAAAGTCGAACCTCATCCTTGGTGGGTTTAGCCAGGGGGCGATGATGTCACTTGGGCTCATTACTAAATTTCCTCAATTGGTTTCTGCATGTGTCTTGTTAAGCGGTCGAGGCATTGAGAATCCATGTACAGACTTCTTAGGACACGTCTTCCAGGCTCATGGGAAGTTTGATGATGTGATTCCGGTGTCTGAGGCAAGGAAATTGAATTCCGATCTCCTTCACCTGGGAGACAAATACGAATACCATGAATATGGAATCGGGCATTCAATCAATGACCA
>JAYUOQ010000042.1:0-5267 GCA_043760685.1 Armatimonadota bacterium
TTCCTTCGCTTCCTCCGCTTCTCCCACTTCTTCTACTTCAAACAGGACTAATGACATAACGTGGAACCGTTCGCAATGCGAGACCGTTCCTGAGTAAGATGGTTTCGACTGTGCCACTTGTATCCATAAAAAATTTAACCGTCCGATACGGGTCGTTTGTCGCCTTAAATAACTTTTCGTGTGACATCGAACCGGGCTGTACCGGACTTCTCGGACCAAACGGTGCGGGCAAAACAACTCTTCTGAAGACCATCCTTGGGTTTATCAAGCCAACCGAGGGCGGCGGTGACATCCTCGGATTGGACCTCCACACCGGCGGAAAAGCGATTCGCCAACGGGTCGGATTAATGCCCGAGCAAGACTGCCACATTCCTGGTCTCTCTGCCGTTGGCTTTGTTGCTTACGCGGGTGAGCTGGCGGGAATGCCGGCCGACCAAGCCATTCGAAGAGCCCACGAGGTCCTTGAATATTCTGGCCTCGGCGAGGCCCGCTACCGAAATGTCGAAACATTCTCGACCGGTATGAAGCAACGAATCAAGCTGGCACAAGCGATGATCCACGGTCCGAAGCTCCTTCTTTTAGATGAGCCCACCAACGGATTGGATCCAAAAGGACGAGAGGAAATGCTCGACCTCATCAAAGATATTTCCCATGGCAAGGGAGTTAACGTTTTGATTAGCTCTCACCTGTTGCCCGACATTGAACGAGTCTGCGATCGAGTGGTGGTTGTCCTCAAAGGGCAACTAGTTTCCCAAGGAAGAATTAAGGATTTGAAAGCGATCGAAGGTCAACCTCTGGATGTGGACCTGAGAGAAAGCAGCGAGGCTTTTCTCGCCAAAATGCGAGAACGAGGTGCTTACGCAGCCGCACTTTCGAGGGCTACTTACCGAGTACAGGTCGCCGGTACGCGTGAGCACGCAATTGCAACGGTGCTCCAAGCCGCGACTGAGACCAATGCTCAAGTTCGAGGCGTACGTCTTGCCGAACGCAGCCTAGAAGACGCATTCTTGGAGGCGATCCAGCAATGAGCTCACCCGAAACAACTCGAAGCACATCGCCGATTGCTGACCTCAGCTATCGCCATTACGACGGTCCTTTAGATGCCGTTGATCATCGTTGGTGGTGCATCGCAAAGATGACCATGTCGATGGCAACCAAACGACGAGGATTCTGGGGTTGGTCAATATTTAGTGCATGGTGGTACATCATTCTGCTGGCGATCTTTTGGTTCTTAGATAACCTTTCTGGTGGTCTTGGTGCTGGCGGAACGGGATCAAATCCATTCTTGAAGCAGATCATTTGGAAGGACCAATTTCTTCACGCGTTTTCTTATTCGCAGCTGATTTTGATGGTGGTGGCGCTCCTCGTTGGCGTCGGAACCATTGCCAACGACAACCGCTCAAATGCCTTGCTGGTCTACCTCAGCAAGCCTTGTTCGCGGTTCGATTATGTATTCGGCAAATGGCTCGGAATATTCCTACTCATCACTGGTGTCTCGCTAGTGCCGATGATGATTTTCTACCTCTATGGCTTCATGAGCTTCCAAGACTATGGGTTTTGGACTCAAGCTCCATGGCTATTTTTGAAACTAATCTTTGTTTCTGTGGCAAGCGGTGCAATTCACGCTTCCCTATCGATCGGAGTTAGTTCGCTGTTTAATCAAGGGCGACTGGCAAGCGCAACATACGCAGGCATTTACTTCATGACCTACATCTTTACGCAGATCATAAATGGCGTAAATGTTGGTGCCGCCTTTGGCGGAAAGAAGGCACCCGCTTTTGTGCAGAACCTGTTTTATTGCTCAATTGATGGACTGCAGATTGGAATGGCGAAAGTTATCATCGGCACGAACGGATCGGCAATCTTGCCCGGAATGGGAATGGCAGGCGGAAATAACAGAAGGCGTGGTAACCAACCTGTGGTGAACCCGGACGATATTATTATTCATGCCCCAAGCCTTACGATGATCCTTCCCGTTTTCGTTTTTGTCGTTGCAACAGGCTTCTTAATTGCATGGAGCCGAATCAAAGCCGTGGAGGTCGTCTAATGATTGAAATCACGAATGCATCCCGCTGGTATGGTCAAATCATTGGCGTCAACGATGTCACTTGTACGATTGGACCTGGCATTACGGCTCTTCTCGGGATGAACGGAGCAGGAAAGAGCACCTTGCTCCGCCTGATTACCGGACAGCTTCAGCCAACTACCGGAGACGTAAAGGTTTTTGGTCAGCAGCCGTTTGGAAATCCCGATGTGTTTAAGCATCTTGGCTACTGTCCGGAAATTGACAACTTTTATGAGTACATGAGCGGACGCGAGTTCGTAAAGTACATGGCACGACTCAGTGGAATGCCGGCAAGTGAAGCCAAATCGAAAACCGATGAAATGATTGCTATGGTCGGCATGAGTGATCGCGCTGACAAGAAGATTAAAGGCTATTCCAAGGGGATGCGACAGCGTATCAAGCTAGCGCAGGCGATGGTTCATAACCCAGATATCATCTTGCTCGACGAGCCACTCAATGGTCTTGACCCGGTTGGTCGTCATGAATTCCTCGGAGTTCTTGGTCACTTGGCTTCGATTGGAAAGACGATTTTGGTCAGCTCGCACATTTTGTACGAGGTTGAGCAAATGACTCACTCAATCCTGCTTCTCCACCGTGGGCGATTGCTCGCTACTGGCGACCTCGGAGTTATTCGAGACCTCATCGACAAGTACCCGCACAAAGTCCGCATCGAAACGACCGAGCCCCGCAAGGTCGCCGCAAGGTTGACCGAAATGGCAAACGTTGTCAGTGCGAAAATTGATGAAAAGAATTTGGAGATCGAGCTTGAAGTGCGCGACCCTAACGTCTTTTACGCTTCTCTTTCCGCCTTAGTGTTAGAACAAAACATGCCTATTCTCAGCTTTAGCAGCCCCGACAACAACCTGGAATCCGTATTCCAATATCTGGTGGAAGGATGATCGTACCGTTTCAGTTTCTCCTCAAAGATGCCCTTCGATTTCGAAAGATGGTCGTTTGGATATTTCTCGCAATCTGTGCATTTTCGCTGTCAGCGGCGTGGCACCAGTTGTCAATTGGTAGCACCGCCAAGATCATGCCTACTGATCGATATATCAATGTTGTAAACCTATTGGTTTTTCGATTATTGCCGTTGGCTTCAGCAATTTATTCGACCATGATTTTGAGTCAAGAAGTAGAACAAAAGACGATTGTCTATTTGCTGACCCGACCCATTGAAAGATGGAAACTTCTCGTAGGACGATGGGGCGCAACCGTGGCAGCGGTTATCATCATATCTCTGATGGGAATGATTGCTACTATCTTGGGTTCAGGGGGATTCTCAGCAGTAAAGATTTCGTTCTTGCACGATGTCCTTGCAATTGTCCTCGGTGCCGCGGCATACGGGTCATTGTTCTTGTTTGTGAGCCTGGTCTTCAATCGGGCACTGATCATCTGCGTGTTGTTTGCCTTCGGGTGGGAGAGCTCAGTTCCTAATTTAGCAACCGGGTTGCAGAAGCTCTCGATCCTGGCTCATATGCAGGCGATTGCTCAACATCCCGATAGCGAAGGTGGCAAGAAGTTCCTCGAAGGTATTTCTGGCGTCTTGGGCACCAACAACTTGAACCCGACTTCATCGGGCTTCGCATTGTTGGTGTTCACGGTGGTAATGCTCGGCCTCAGTGCTTATTGGTTCACGACGCACGAATATATTCCTCGTGAAGACTCAGAATAATTGCATCCTCGCTTTATTGCGAGGCGGTACCATGGTAAACCAGAGGCAGAGACGATAAATGGCAAGGTTTGAGATTTCCGACGACTATCTAAAGCGGTTCCTGGTGGACCTTTTGGAGACACCGAGCCCAACTGGCGACACTGAGTACGCAATTGGCTCAATTGAGAGCGAATTGATGAATCTTGGGATTCCAACATCACGGACGACCAAGGGTGCGCTCATTGCGCATCTTGATGGGCTCCGAGATAACGCTCCAAAGGCTTTGACTGCCCACGTAGATACCTTAGGATTCATGGTCAAGGAGATCAAGGCAAATGGTCGCCTAAAGCTCAAGGCGATTGGCGGAATCATGTGGCCAACCGTTGATAGCCAAACGGTCACCGTCAGCACTCGCGACGGACGCCAGATTCGCGGTTCAATCGTACTTGAAAACGGTGCTGCTCACGTTAACCGAGAAGCCGGCAAGGTAGCGCGGACTGGCGATAATCTCGAAGTCCGCCTCGATGAGATTACGACTAAGGCAGAAGAAACCAAATTCCTTGGAGTCGAGATAGGCGACTTCGTCTACTTGGACACCCGAACTGAAATCATGCCTTCTGGGTTCATTCGGTCTCGATTTTTAGATGACAAAGCGTGCGTTGCCTGCGTCATTGCCGCCCTCGAAGCTCTCCAAAAGAGCCAATTGACTCCTGTGCAAAGAACGACGATTCTGTTCTCAAACTTTGAAGAAGTTGGGCACGGGGGGATGGACGGATTACCAACGGATCTCGCCGAGTATCTCGTACTTGATATGGCATGCGTTGGTACCGGACAAAACGGGTCCGAGATGACTTGTTCGATTTGTACTGCCGACGGATCTGGACCATACAGTAAAGGTCTTAGTGATCGACTAAGAAACCTTGCCGAACGTCGTGGAATTGACTTGCGACCAGACATTTATACTTACTACGGTAGCGATGGAAGTGCCTATTGGCGTTCCGGAGGAACTGCCGAAGTTGCTTTGATTGGTCCTGGTGTCGACACTAGCCATGGCTATGAGCGAACTCATATTGACGCACTTCGCGACACCGCTCAGATGATAGCTGAGTACCTTATCGACGAATAGTGATTGGACTTCTTCGCGGTACGGTCGTCGAGATCGAAGGCAATCTCGTTCTCATTGAGGTCGCTGGCGTCGGTTATGAAGTCATCGTCGCAGATTCTGCCCTAAGCAAACTGAATCCAAAGACTGAAGTGATGCTTTATACTCGGCAAATTTTCCGAGAAGACGGCGTCACCTTATGTGGCTTCTTGGATAGAGGCGAACGAAGAGTATTTGACCTGCTGTTAGAAGTGAAAGGCTGTGGCCCGCGCGTCGCGCAAGCACTTATTGGTCAAGTTGGGGCAGACCTTGTCTCTACTTCGATTATCGCCAATGATGCCAAAACGCTTTCTCGAGCTACCGGCGTCGGCCAGCGATTAGCTGAACGAATCATTTTGGAGCTTCGCCCCAAAATCGAGAAAGGTGCTTTCGTATTGTCGGGTGGGACG
>JAYUOQ010000043.1:0-5266 GCA_043760685.1 Armatimonadota bacterium
GCGGCGAATCCAATAACTAAATTTCTCAGAAGTCGCATTCGGAAACCTCCAGAGCACCATTACTTTTCATGACTTTTTCAATTGCTTCGCGATCATAACTCGGATCGCTTGCTTCCACCGCAAGAAAGAATCGGTCTTGCGACGCTCTTTCAAAGTTCTTTGCATTGAAGATTGGATGGTATGGCATTGGAAGCCGATTGTAAGCGAACATTCCAATTGCAGCGCTGAACGCGGCAAAGAGAATCGTACATTCGTAAGCGACCGGGATGAATGCAGGGATCGAGTTCATCGGTTTTCCACCAACATTCATTGGATAGTCGATAACCGAAGTGTAGAACTGCATCGAGTAGCCGAGGGTCACACCAATGAGACCGAAAATGAAAACGGTCCAAGGCACCTTGGTATCACGGAATCCGATTGCATCGCTCAGTCCGTGGATTGGAAACGGAGAGTATGCATCCATTACCTTGTATCCCGCTTTTCGAGCTTCTTCAGCGGCTACCATGAGCCGTTCGGGAGTTTCAAACTCCCCAACGAGCGCATATAGTCCAGATGGATCTGAGTAATCGTGAGCCATTTATTTCATCTCCACGGGCAGTTGACCCTCTACATATTCTTTCTTGCCTTTGAACTTGTACAGCAAGTCCTTCACTTCGAAGATGTTGATCATTGGTAGGAACCGAATGAACAGAATCATCAGCATGATGAAGAAGCCAATTGTTCCAAGGAACATTCCAAAATCCCAGAAGGACGGATAGTAAGGCTTGTCGCTTGACGGCAAGTAATTGCTGGTGAGCGACATTGGAATGATAACGAACCGCTCCAACCACATTCCGATGCTAACTGAGATAGAAACGAAGATCAACCAGAAGTTACTTGTTCTCGCTTTGTTCCACCAGAAAATCTGAGGAATAATCCCGTTACACACAATCAGCGCCCAATAGAACTTTGCGTACATTCCACTAAACCGAGTTTCCGTGAGTAGCTTGAATTCGTATGGGTTGCCGCTGTACCACTGGAAGAACACTTCCAAGAAGTATCCGTAACAGACGATCAGACCGGTTGCGAGGGTGATCTTTGCCATCCAGTCAAGGTGCCGATTGGTGATCAGATGCTCAAGCTTATAGTACTTTCGTAGCGGGATTGCCCAGATAATAACCATCGCGAATCCGGCAAAAACAGCACCCGCAACGAAGTATGGCGGGAAGACCGTTACGTTCCAACCAGGAACGATTGAGATCGCAAAGTCAAAACTAACGATACTGTGAACTGAAAGAACTAGCGGGGCACTTAAGCCCGCAAGCAAGTAATACATCTGTTCATATCGATGCCAGTGTTGATTGCTGCCTCTCCAACCTAGAGAGAGTAAGGCAAAAATGAGCTTGCCGTACTTGTTGGTGGACCGATCTCGTAAGTTTGCAAAGTCAGGAATGAGTCCAACAAACCAGAAAACGAGCGAAACACTAAAGTAAGTTGAAACCGCAAATACGTCCCAAAGTAGCGGCGATCTGAACTGAGGCCACATACCCAGAATGTTCGGATACGGGAACAGCCAGAAGTCATTCCAAGGTCTACCAGTGTGCAGTAGCGGATAAATACCCGCGCACATGACCGCAAAAATGGTCATCGCTTCTGAGAACCGGTTAATTGAGTTTCTCCACTGCTGACGGAGCAGAAGAAGAATCGCGGAAATCAGCGTTCCTGCGTGACCAATACCAATCCACCAAACGAAGTTGACAATGTCAAAGCCCCAGGCGGCTGGAATATTATTTCCCCAGATTCCGGTTCCCTGGAACAACAACCAGGCGATGCTAAACATCATCAAGCCTGAGCCCATTACGCCAACAATTAGCCACTTAAGCCAATTTGTCGTGTGTGCTTTCGGATCCAGGACAAGTCGACCGACCGATTGGTCAATCGTTGCATATGTCTGATCACCGGTAATGAACAGATCGTTGATTCTTTTATCAGCCATTAAGAATGAGCCTCCTTAGCCTTTGCTGGCGTGATTTCAGGATTTGGATTTCGAAGTTTAGCAAGATGACTTGTCCTCGGTCTCGTTTGAAGTTCTTCAAGCAACAAATAGCTTCGCGGATCTTTCCGCATCTTGTGAACCAAACTTGTCTTGTTGGCGATGTTGCCAAAGACGATTGCTTCACTTGGACAGGCTTGCTGACAAGCAGTGACCACGTCGCCTTCCACAATCTGACGCCCACCCTTCTTCGCTTCAATTCGGGCCTCGTTGATGCGTTGGACGCAGTACGTACACTTCTCCATAACACCTCGACCTCGAACGGTTACATCTGGATTATTGAGTAGCTTGAGAAGCTGAACACCTTCAGATTTTGGCTCTTTGATAGGACCAGGGATGACTCTTGTATCCCAAGGCTGGACTTTCTTCGTGAATTGCTCTTGGTTGTCGGACCAGTTAAGGTAGTTGAACCTTCGAACCTTGTAAGGGCAGTTATTTGAGCAGTATCGAGTACCAACACAACGGTTGTAAACCATCTGGTTGAGACCTTCATGGCTGTGAATTGTTGCCGCTACCGGACATACCGGTTCGCAAGGTGCTTTTTCGCAATGGACGCAGGCTACTGGTTGCCAAACCACTTCAGGATTCGTATCGTCGCCGGTGTAGTATCGGTCAAGTCGGATCCAGTGCATTTCGCGACCCTTTCCAACTTGCTCCTTTCCAACAACAGAGATGTTATTTTCAGCTTGGCATGCCGTTACACAGGCACCGCAACCAGTACATGCATTCATGTCGATTGTCATGCCCCATTGGTCGCCATCCCATTCATATATCTCTTCAGGATAGAGATTGCCGTCCTTGATTTCTTCTTTTGTTGGACCTTGCCCAATCTTTAAAGCTTCGTCAATAACTTCTTGCTTCTTCTCTATCTCTCGATCTCTATCTGAATCAGTTACCTTTTCAGACTCAGCAACCGCTTCCAGGAATCCAGCCAGGGTGCCAACTCTGATAACGTCTCGCTTGTCTGGCATCTTATTGCCACCCAACGGGCTGTGTCCTTGCGTGCTGGCAAGGTGTTGCTCGGTATTGAGGCTTACGATCGATGTAATTGGTGTGAAAGCCAGATTCATGGAGATCCGTAGCTTATAACTGCTAAATCCTCCCCCTTGATCGCCTCCATTCTTTAAGCCAATTGTCGCCAATGTCCCACCTTCGGTTCTGCCGTATCCGAGGTTCATAGTTACTGAACCAGGTGCTTGACCAGGTAAGACGTAGACGATTCCGTCGATTTCTCCAGCGGCGGTGGTCACCTTGACCATCTCGTCAGTCTTGACCTTTAGGGCAATTGCATCTGCCGCCGAAAGAGTCACAACGTTATCCCAAACGACTTTTGTTAGCGGTCTTGGCAGCTCTTGCAGCCAGCCATTATTTGCGAATCGGCCATCGTAGACAGCAGAGTCGGGAACGAAGCTCGCTTCTAGACCCATGCTAACCGGCGCGACCGGAGGCAAAGATGGCGCAAGGCTCGTCATTGCGAGGGTTGCGGAAGCAGTATTTGGAATTACTCCAGCGTGTACTGCAGTTCGCCAGTTCTTTTCAAAGTCTGCACCACCAAGGCCATTCGCTTGCCAGTGAGACCGGAGGATGTCGTATCCGCCTCTACTTTCACCAACGAAGCTTGAGAAAACTTCCATCTCACTTCGGCCACCATGCAATGGAGCAATGATAGGCTGCATGATTGAAGCAGTTCCTTCAAAGGATCGGGCGTCTCCCCACACTTCGAGAGAATGCGCCATTGGCAAAGTCCAATTACAGAGCTTCGAAGTTTCGTTTTCTGCATCAATAAGCGAAATTGACAACTTTGCTTTGTTGATGTTTTGGGCAAACTTTAAGTCGGCTGGAGCGGTATAGACCGGATTCGAATTAGATATATAAAGAATATCAACAAGGCCCGTCGATAGCTCCTTTGTCAAATCGGAAATCGTTCCAAATCCTGCGGATACTTCTGGAGAAGCAACAAACTTGACTGTCTTGCCAATATTGCCAAGGGCATTATTGATCAGAAAGGCAAGCATATGAACTTCGGCAGGTTGGTGCTCACCGGCGACAACAACGCTTTCGCCGATGCTTGCTTTCAGGTCCTTTGCGATGGCGCTCAGGTCTTTTGTTAGCGCCCCCAATGCCTTGGTTGATTTTTCGTCAACACTTGGCGCGCTGACACCTAATGAAGCTGCAAGGGCACAAGCCGCGCTATACACTTGGCTTGGCTTAACCATATATCGGTGGTCAGCCATGGCTCCAACGAGACCGCTATTTGCTTCAATTGCGTATAGCCGACTCATTGAGCCGGTCTTGCCCACTACCTTTCGGCTGCTGGCAAACTGGCGAGCGTAAGCCAAGGCTCCGGGGTTATCTGAGTTTGAAAGAAAGTCTCCGTCAAGGGTGACCACAACTTTGACTTTCGTGAAATCGTAAACCGGGACGCCTGCTTTACCAGTAACAGCCATCACGGCGGCGGTTACGGAACTTCGACCCGAAGGCTCCCACGAATAAACCTTAGCTGCGGGAAACTTCTGCTTGAATCGTCCAATAAGCTCGCCAAGGCTCGGGGAGGTAACTGCACCAAACAGAACCGCGATTCCCTTACCGCCAGTAGAAACCTTGGCATCCATCTGAATTCGAAGGGTTTTCTGGAATTGTTCCCAAGTTGAAATATCGTCTCTTTCTAGGACATTGGTAGATCGATCTGGATCGTAAAAATTAAGGATTTCGGCTTGAGAAATTGAACCCAATGCACCAAGCGAAGCAGGATGGTCTGGATTGCCCTCCAGTTTCGTTGGTCTTCCTTCATGCTGCTCAACAAGGACACCAGTTGCGTATCCCGCCAAAGTCACGGCTGAGGCATAAAAGAGAGATTTGCCTAGAACCATTTCTTCTGGAGCCTTTACATACGGAACCAACTTTTCTTCTGGCAAGAAAACGCCTCGGCAACCAGAAAGTCCAGCTAGGGCCAATGATGCGCCAGCAAACTTCAACAAGGTCCTTCGATCGAGGGTCAACAAATCTTTGCGATTTGGAAACTCATCTTCAAACCAGGTACTAAATTCTGGAGACTGACTAACTTCGTCCAGGGATCGCCAATACTCCTGACCACGCTTGCCTTCTAGCTCTGCGCGCATCTTCTGCAAGGCTACTTCTTTGTTCATTTTTGGTGTTATGTCCATCAATTTTCCTTAGTGGTGGCACACCGAGCAGTCCGAAAGCTGCTGTACCTTTATTCCCAATCTGTCGATA
>JAYUOQ010000044.1:0-14896 GCA_043760685.1 Armatimonadota bacterium
ACCAAGAATTGAGTGCTCAAGCTGTAATTGCGCGGCTAATTCGGGCTTGGTCTCCGGTGGAACATTGTATCGAGGGAAATACCCAGCCGCCCAAATAATAACTGACATAACCAAAATGGTTGTTCCTGCAGTTGTCACAAATACTTTTCCGCGAGTCATCATCGCGATTACAATATCCTTCCACTTAGGTACCTGATAGGGTGGCAATTCCAGCAAGAACGGCAACCGCTTCCCTTTCAAGATCTTCCGATTGATGAAGTAGACAACCGGAATCGCTAAAGCAAATCCAAGAAAGTGCATCGCGAAAAGCGTAAATCCAGCCCAAAATGGACCGAATCTCGGTTCAATAAATGCTCCTATCAGGAGCATGTAAACTGGCAACCGAGCCGAACAACTCATGAGAGGCGCAACCAAAATTGTTGCTAATCGGCTCTTTGCGTCAGGCATAACTCGGGCCGCCATAATTCCCGGAATTGCGCAAGCAAAACTCGAAAGCAAAGGAATAAATGCTCGGCCGTTGAGTCCACACCAGCCAAGTAAGCGATCCATAAGGAAGGCTGCCCGTGCCAAATAGCCGGTGCCTTCTAAGAGAGCGATGAAAAAGAAGAGAACGAGAATTTGAGGAAGGAAGACCAGGACACTGCCAATTCCGCCAACAATTCCGTCTACGACTAGCGACTTCAGGATTGGTGATCCCTCTAATGCTCCACCCAATCCCTTGCCAAGGGCACTGAAGCCGTTCTGAATCAAATCCATTGCTGGTTGGGAAAAGGTGTAGATACTCAGGAAGACCAAGTACATCACACATACAAAAATCGCCAAACCGAACACTCGGTGAGTAAGAATGAGGTCTAACCGATCCGTTGTTGAAACCGCTCTCAAAGGTTTCTTAATGAGGCTAACAACGTCTTTCTGGACTTTAGAAGTCCAACCGTACCGAGCAGATGGATCTAAGTGCCTTTCCAGACCTTCCTTGGCAAGCAAGAAGTCGGGTCTAAGTTCTGGAAACTGATCGAAATAGTGTTCAAATGCCGGCTCGCCTTCTTGAATCTTAGCTTTCAGTTCATCAACCGAAAGATCAAAGCCCATTCGGTTTAGTCGGTCCTTTAATGGCAATATCGCTTCAGTTCGATCAATAACCGCACCCGTAATGGTGGGGTTCTTAAGTTCTTGAAAAATGGCTTCCTTGAGAAGCGCCAATCCTTTTTCTTTGTGACCGACAATCGGGACCACTCTGCACCCAAGGAGCTTGGAGAGCTTGGTGATGTCAATTTTCTCGCCTTTCGACTCGACCCTATCAACCATGGTTACCGCGACCATGATTGGTTTCTTTAGCGCACAAATCTGGGTGTAAATGAAGAGGTTTCTCTCCAAATTGGAACCATCGATGACGCAAACGATGAGATCAATAGTTTTGTCGTGGATGACGCTAACCGCGACCGCTTCGTCTTCTGACACGGCATCCAAAGAGTAGAGACCCGGGACATCAATGAATTCTGCCGATACTCCGTCTGACTCTAAGAGTGCGGATACTTGTTCGACGGTGACGCCAGGATAATTGGCAATTTTTTGCTTAGATCCGGTTAAAGCATTAAAAAGAGTTGTCTTACCAGCGTTTGGATTTCCAACGAGGGCAACACGCTTTTGAAAAGACCTAGTCGAGGATTTCGACTTCAAATCCGGTCATTTCCTGCTTGCGGAGGCAAAGCCTATAACCGCGCAAATCAATTTCTATTGGGTCACCAAGGGGAGCAATTTTGACTACTTTGAATTCTGTACCTGGAATAAGCCCCATCTCCTGGAGTCTAAGAACTTCGTCCTTAGGCTCCGGAGATTCGGCAATTCTTGCCCTCATACCTTTCTTCAGTTCGCCAAAACTTACTGTTGTCATTTCGTGTTCCTCTTTAATCTACCCAAAAAAGTATTGATTCATCCAGACTATTCTATCGGACTTTAAAAATAGATTCCGCAGGCGTCTGGTTAAGCTGAAACTTCCCAGTCCAAGTCGTCACAACGTTGATCACGGTTGGCAAGTTGTTTGACTTGTCAGTCGTCGAAATTGTCTCAATGGTTTTCATGCTGACCAAATCATAATCCTTCGAAATCTGCATTTCAAAGCGACCTACTGATTCATATTTTCCGGTCGGAACTCCATTACTATCTTGGGTTGGATCTCCAAACCCGATTTGTCCGCCAATTGAATATCCCGTTGATCCATCAAGCAGTTCTTTCTCTTTTGCTTCGGCCGCTGGTTTCATTCTCGCCAAGTAACCAACGAGGCTTTGGTTTTCTTCCTTGCCCTGAGTCATAAACTCTAGAAACGGGTTTGGTACATCACCAAGGCTTCGTTTTGCCGCCATATAGATGCTATGGAGCTTGAGCAACTTTTTCTCGCCGTTTCCGGTACCAACCGTTGCTATTTGCTCAAAAAGCCTTCTTCGGTCATTGGTCCTCACGGTAGGAAGATCGTAGCCAAACTGGACACCGTCGCTTACCACTAGCCAGTCATTTGGCTGAATCGTTTCCGACGTTTGGTGCAAAAACATTTTGCTTGGTCGCTCAAATTGCAAATCAGTTTTGATTGAAATTTTCTTTCCGCTAGCGGCCTGGGTCATAAGGATCTCGCCCATACCAGAGTTAACATTCGCATACTTGGCAAGACATCGAGAAATGATATCGCCAGACTTCATTGCTGGGGTTTGGTTTCCAGCCATCAAAAGAGCAATCGTTAGTGCAGTCATTTGTTAGTTTCCTTTGACCATTTCTGTTCTTCTACTCCCGAACGGTGGTTCAAGAGGCGAGAAAAGCAGAATATCCAATCAGATAGACGGTTCACATATATTATGAGTTCACTTCTTAGTGAATTTGTACTATGTAATGCTAAAAGTCCACGTTCTGCACGACGACAAACTGAACGAAGAAAGTGCATATGTGCCGCTGCCTGGCAACCGCCAGGCAAAATGAATTGCTTAAGCGGAGGAAGTTCAGCTTCCATTTCATCTAGTTCAAGCTCCAATAACTCAATATCACTACCGGTCACGGAAGTTAAGTTGAACTTTCCTTCGGGAGGGCACGCCAGTTCAGATCCAATATCAAACAAATGGTTTTGAATACGGATGAGCCTAGATTGAAGCTCCAATTCCTCTACAAAGAGGCAACACACCCCAACGTATGAATTGAGCTCATCAATCTCGCCAATGGCACTAATTCTTGCTGAGTTCTTGTCAACTCGATCACCACCCAGAAGACCTGTTTGTCCCTGATCCCCAGTCTTGGTATAAATTTTCATTTGATTTTCATTCTACGAACGCGAAAGTAAAAGACCGGCAAGTTTTTCACTTTTGCAATTTTTCGCGGATTCAATATGAATCGCCAAAGCCACTCTGCTCCAAGTTTTTGGATTAACTTTGGTGCGCGTTTGACCGTTCCGCTGTGGACATCAAGCGATCCACCGACCCCTATGCCGATCTTCGCTCGGATGATTTCTGCTGTATCGAGAATGAACAGCTCCTGCCTTGGCATCCCCATCGCGACGACCAAGATATCTGGCTCAGTTGCGGCTATAGCTTTCGCCACTGTAGAGTCCTCAGACTTTGAAAAGAATCCATCTCGAACTCCTGCAACGACCATTTTTGGATATTTTTCTTTGAGCTTTTCTACGGCCATATCTGCGATGCCAGGGGCTGACCCAAGAAAATAAATTCGTGAAGCGGTTTCTTCCGATAGCTTACATAGGACTTCCAGTAAATCAACTCCACTAACTCGTCCAGGAACTGTCTTGCCAAGGCGTGAGAGAGCCCAAACCGGCCCTGCGGAATCGGGAGTAATGAGGGATGCCTCGGAAAAGATTCTTATGTATTTGGGGTCGTTTCTGGCGCTGACGAATGCGTTTGAGTCGGCCGTAAGGACCAATTTGGTCTTCCTCTCACTGCTCAAGAGAGTCTGAGAGAAGAAGGTCCTTGTTTGTTCAATCGTCACCCGGTCAATTGGGAATCCAAGGATGTCTACACGTTCAGGCTTGAGCAATTCTGATCCTATTTTGCTTTCAGCCATCCGCTAGATTTTACCAAGGCTTTAGTTCAGGCTCGCCCAATTCAGGTAACTCAAACGAAAAAATGCCTGGATTCTTGCCAATACATGACATTTTGGTATAGTATTCGCTACCGGAACATTTATTCAGACAATGAAGTCCCAGTTTCGGAGCCAAAATCATGAATCATAAGAAAGCATTTACTCTCATTGAATTGCTTGTTGTGATTGCGATCATCGCAATTCTCGCAGCAATTCTCTTCCCCGTGTTTGCGCAAGCAAAAGCCGCGGCAAAGAAGTCAGCGACACTCAGCAACCTCAAGCAAAACGGAACTGCCGTAGCCTTGTATCAATCCGATCATGACGATACTTACTCACAGAGCGCATACTGTGCAACTGGGTGTACCGTTACCGGCCAACCAACCGTTGGATCGCAACTGTTCACGGTTTACGATTCCTTGATGCCGTACACCAAGAATCGAGACATTATCCAAGATGTCGCCGAACCAAAGGCAATCGATTTTCCAGCATTCTTGGCAACCGTCGGAATGTTGCCCTATCTTAATGGTGCCACTTCACTTGCGACGGCTACCAACTACATCCAGTTCGCAGGCTTAGTTCCAAACTTTGCCGTATTCGAGGATCCAGGCATTGGTGGAACAGACGACGGAGTCATTAACGGTACGAGCCTAGACATCCCTGCCGAAACAGTCATGTTTGGCACTGGAAAGATGGTCAAGCCAGGAACTCTGAATGTTGACGTTCCAAGTGTCTTAACTCCTGGTTTGCAGGACAGAATTCGAATCAAGTACCGAGTCAACGCAGTCGGCCTTGGTGGAGAAGGTTTCCCTGGCGTCGCCCGACACAGTGGACAACTTATCCTGAATTTTGCTGACACCCACGCAAAAACTTACAAGAGCAACGCCGTCCTCAACACGACTGGTTTAGACTCAACTCGATACGGAGGCGCCAACACCACGGAGCGCGTTTACAACTTGCCGTTTGACCTCAACGGTATTCCAAATATGCTTGCCGAGCCAGGTCTGTAAGGTTCAATTAGCAAATCAAAAAGCCCTCTCAACTTTGAGAGGGCTTTTGTGTGTAGAATAGGTGAGAAGCAATGAGTGCGATCGCAATAGCCAGCAAGATTCGTTTAACTGTTCTCCGGCAAGATGGAGTAGGCAAGGAACAGTATTACGACACCTTTGAAATCGGATATGTAGATAAGATTAATGTCATTTCGGCTTTGATCGAAGTTCAAAAAAATCCTGTTACCATCGAAGGGAAAACCGTTCGCCCGCCAGTCTGGGATGCTGCTTGCCTAGAAGAAGTCTGCGGAAGCTGCACAATGAATATTAATGGCGGCATCCGCCAAGCTTGCACTGCATTGATCGAAGAAGTCGGAACACTTGTTGGCGACACTTACGAAGTCAAACTAGAGCCGATGAAGAAGTTTCCGTTGATCCGGGACTTGATCGTAGATCGAAGCAAGATGTTTGAGAATTTGAAGAAAGTCCGGGCTTGGGTTCCAATTGATGGCTCATTTGATCTCGGAATGGCGCCTCCCCAAGATGACCATGTCCGCCAACTCCGCTACGCTCTTTCTCGATGCATGACCTGCGGATGCTGTATGGAAGCATGCCCGCAAATCAATGAGAAATCCTCATTTGTTGGTCCGGCTGCCCTTGGTCAAGCCCTGTTATTTAGCCTGCACCCAGTCGGAAAGAATCTCAATGCTGAGCGCTACGAATTCCTGACCGGCGAGGACGGCATTTCGGGCTGCGGAAACGCGCAGAACTGCGTAAAAGTCTGCCCAAAGGGAGTGCCGCTTACTTTGTCGATTGCTCAACTAAATCGAGATACAGTGGTTCACAAGCTTAAATCGTGGATCGGATTCTAACTAGAGACTGCGTCCATCAAGCCGTAGGATTGATAAGACGTCACTGAAATTTGAGATCTTCGTCATGATTGCCGCAAGGTTTTGCGTGTCTTTGACGTCAATCGTGGCCGTTATCTCGGCTGTATTCTGACTGCTGGTTCGAACGTTTGCCGCCGAAACATTGGTTTTTGACTCCCCAAATATTGTTGAAACTTCCATCAACAAACCTTGACGATTAACGCAGACAATCTTAATTGTCACCGAGTAAACGCTGTCATCTGATGGCCAATTAAACAGCAAAAGCCGCTCTGGCTCCTTATCGGCGAATTCTAGAGCATGAGGACATATTCGTCGGTGAATCATGATTCCTCGTCCCCGGGTCACATACCCAACAATTTCGTCGCCTGGAATCGGAGCGCAACATTTTGCCCGATTCAACAAAATTCCGGAGAATCCCTCGGACGTGAGTTGAAGCTTGCCTTCACGAGTCTTGGTAACCTCAATTTTTTGACCTTGAGGGGCTTCGGGTTGCGTTCCCCTTAGCTTGCCAATCACCCGATGAACCGATATAAGTCCAGATCCGACCTTTGCTAAAAGATCCTGACCATTTTCAACACTGTCAAATTCTTTCGATATCTTGTCTAGGCGTTCTTCACCAACATATTGCTTAGTGTCGAGGCCCAGGGACTTTAGCTCTTTTTCAAGGGTTTCTTTGCCCCGTACAGCGTCTTGCTCCCGTGTAAGCCGTCGGAAGTGGGATTTGATTTTACTGCGGGCATGCGCGGATCGTACAAACTCAAGCCAATCCCAACTCGGTGTTGCATTAGACCGAGTAATAACTTCGATGACGTCGCCGTTCTCCAACTTTGTGTTGAGAGGGCTGATCATGCCGTTAATTTTTGCGCCAACCATTTTCATTCCAAGTTGCGAGTGAACTCGAAATGCAAAGTCGATTGAAGTCGAACCGAGCGGTAAATCAAGCACATCTCCGTTGGGCGTAAATACAAACACTTGCTCGGCGAACAAGTCTGTAGAAAGCGATCGAAGGAAATCGGAAGAAGTCCTTGCGTCCGACGACCAGTCAAAAAGCTGCTGGCGTAGGTTAGAAAAGTTGCCAATATCCTTGTCCGCTTCCTTCCCTTCCTTATATGTCCAGTGGGCAGCGACCCCGAATTCCGCAACTTCATGCATGTGCCTGGTTCTGATTTGAATTTCGAGAGGCTGCCCGCTTGGTCCCAGAACTTTGGTATGAAGGCTCTGATAACCATTCGACTTTGGCTTGGCAATATAGTCGTAAAAAAGTGCCATTAAGGGCACAAACATCTCGTGAACCAGTCCGAGAACCAAGTAACAGTCAGAAACCTCTTCAACGATGATTCTCAGCGCTAAAAGGTCATAAATCTCCTCGAACGGGACCTTGTCCTTGACCATCTTGTTGTAAATCGAATAAAGGTGTTTCGGTCTGCCCTTGACTTCAACAATCTTGATGCCTCGCTGCTGAACCTTTTCCTTAATCGCAACAATGACTTCCTCTATCTCCGCCTCTCGATTCGATCTCGTTCCCGAGACTCTTTCAGAAACTGATTGAAATTCACGCGGATGAAGATACTTAAAGCTGAGATCCTCAAGCTGCCACTTGATCTGCCAAATTCCCAATCGGGCAGCAAGCGGCGCATAAACGTCGAGCGTCTCGGACGCTATACGGACCTGCTTGTCGGCAGAAACATGGTTCAAGGTTTGCATGTTGTGCAAACGATCAGCAAGCTTAATGACCATGACCCGATAGTCATTGGCCATTGCAAGGAGCATTTTGCGAAGCGTTTCCGCAGTCCGGGCAGTCTCCGCTGCTTTCTTTTGGCGCGATGTAAGGTTCTCTTGCTGCTGAAGTTTGAGCTTCGTGACTCCGTCAATCAGGTGGGCGACGTCGGGCCCAAAGTAGCCAGAAATGGCTTCCAAGCCCATCTCGCCATCTTCAACAACGTCATGCAGTAGCGCGGCGATGATCGTGTCATCATCCATCTGCAGTTCTGCAAGAATGCCCGAGACTGCCAACGGATGCATGATATAAGGCTCACCCGATTGTCGAGTCTGACCGGCATGCTCAACTTCCGCAATGTGGTATGCCAGACGGATTTTGCCGATATTGGCTTCGGGCCGAATTTCGCGCAGGCGAACAACGAATTGATGAAATCCTTCTGGGTCTTCCCAATCAGCCGGTAATTCGTATTTCTGAGCCTGCATGAACGAACTTTAATTATAGTTCTTTCGATCCTCTACAATTGCGCTGCTAAGAACTTCCTAACCTCTTCCGCCTGCTCAGGAGTATCAACCGAGACCACGGATCCTTGACCACGAACCATGCGAATCGGTATTCCATTCTCAAGAAAACGCAATTGCTCAAGGCTCTCGCTAATTTCCAAAGGAGTTTGGTTCCATGAAGGATAGACACTCAAAACATCCCGCCTATAGGCGTAAATGCCAATGTGCTTCTTTAACGGCGATGTTCGCTCATTCCGAGGAAACGGAATCGCGTGTCGGCTGAAATACAGCGCATTGTCCCTGAGATCAGTAACAACTTTGACCACGGCAGGATTGTCGACTTCGCTTTCAATACAATCAGAAAAGACGCTTGCCATCTTGACCGAAAGGTCCGTAAACGGTTCAAAAACGGATTGAATCGTCTCGATATCAATCAGTGGTTCGTCGCCTTGAACATTGATGTAGACATCAACAATGACCTTCTCTGCTACTTCTGCAATTCTATCGGTTCCTGTAGGGTGATCCGATCTTGTCAAAATGGATGGTGCTCCAAAGAAACTACACGCGTCAATAATTTCCTGATCGGGAGTCGCCACAAGAACCTGATCTGTGACGCCAGAAGCCAACGATCGCTCATAAACCCATTGAATCATGGGCTTGCCACATAGATCCACCAATGGCTTTCCTGGAAACCGGGTACTTCCCATCCTGGCTGGAATGACAATCGCGCTAGAAAGCATTTTTCTCGGTACTTGGGCGAATATCTGTTTTTTTCACGTCTTTAAGGATTCCAAGGGCGTCCAAAATGTGCTCGTTACCGATGGTCAAAGTAACTTGGTATCGCTTCTTGCTTCCAGCCACTCTCGAAACAACCAGGACATCAATTCCCATTTTCACAAACCAATACTCGGCTTTGTCCTGGGTTACCGATTGAAATCGGTCAATGCCATTGACGGACTTTACATTCTCAAGAATATTGGCGAAGTCGTCCGCTTCAATGGCTTCATATTGAACCATTGCCAAGACAACCTTTTCGTCATGAAGAATGACGCCAAAGCCTTTTGTGCTGGAATCCCAACCTTTCGATTTGAAATCAACAGGAAAGCCCGGAATGGTGTTTTCAGTGAATTCAAATCCACGACTTGAACGAGTAAACACAGAAAGGGCTTTCTCCTCCGTGTCTCCCAATGACACAAATCGTCTTCCATCGCCCGGCAAGCGCACTTTGCTCAATTCCGTGTATTCAGGCACCAACGTACTGAGCAACTTATTGACGTTCGGAGTGTCGGAACTTGAATCAATTTGAGAACAACCGCCAGCAATAACAGCTGCAAACGCCAACCCAAAAACAAAAGCCCAATGCTTCATATCAACCTTCAATCTTCAAAATCTTATACTTAGACGTTCCCGCTGGGGCAACAACCTCAATGGTTTCGCTAACTGCTTTACCAACCAACCCTTCTCCTAATGGAGAACTAATCGACACAAGATCCTTCGCTGCGTCCGCTTCAAAAGACCCAACCAATGTGATGATGATCTCTTCTTCGAATTCAATGTCCAAAACCGTAACTACAGATCCTAATTGGGCAAAGCCAGTTTCAACATCAGATTTTTCAACAATTCTCGCATGGAGAACTGCCTTTTCTAGTTCATTGATTCGACTTTCCAAGCGGGTCTGATTGAGCTTTGCTTCGTGATACGCAGCATTCTCTCGAAGGTCACCATGAGATTTGGCTTCTCGGATCGCCTCCGCAACCCTCATTCTCGTCGGGCCTTGAAGTTCCTCAAGCTCTTTTTTGAGTTTCTCATAGCCTTCCTTCGTAACTTGAATATGATTTGCCATGAATCTGCTATTGTAGCATCGTTGGAACAATTGTCGCTAACCTTAAGTATCGTTATTGTCAGCTTCAACACGAAGGAGAAGCTTCGCAAATGCCTTTCGTGCCTGGATATGGATCGCTATGAAGTAATCGTGGTCGATAATGCCTCCGCAGATGGCTCGCAAGATCTAGTCAAGACCGAGTTTCCCACGGTCAATTTCATTGCTAACGATCATAACGTTGGCTTCGGAAAAGCGAATAACCAAGGCATTGATTTGGCTAAAGGCGATCATATTCTTTTCCTCAACTCCGACGCCTACGCCCAACCAGGATCGATTGAAAAACTGAGCGAAGTCTTTCATGATGGCAAAGTAATAGCCGCTGGAGGCAAACTTCTCAACCCCGATGGCTCGCTCCAAGAGTCGGTTGCGGGGCCCCTAACTCTTTGGAATGTATTCTTGGAGCAATGGTATCTCGATGGGATCGCTCGCCGATTTGGCAAGGGATACTGGCGGACAAAATCTCTTTCGATGGAAGAATCAAGTGAAGTCGACCAAGTCATGGGAGCTTGCCTCATGATGCGGGCCTCGAGCAATCAGCGGTTCGACGAACGATTTTTCCTCTATTGCGAAGATACTGAGCTCTGCGCCCGACTCCACGATTTGGGAAAGATTCTGTACGTTCCCCGGGCCGAATTCATCCACGAGCTTGGCTCATCGAGCCAACAAAACCGGTGGCTTGCCGTCGCCCGCTACAACCTCGGCAAGGAACTTTATTTCAAGATTCGAAGCGGTAAATTCGCTCATTTCATCTGTTGGAAGAAGAATCGAGAAGGCGCCTTCCTTAGGCTCATGGCAGGGGTCCTTCTATCGGCAACGAAGGCAGGACGCTCAAAGGCAAAGGTCTTCGCCAAGGTTCTTTTTGCAACCGAAAAAGCGGTTATCCCTCAAGAACATAGGTCGCAATAACCTCGTCCGGCGTTCCGGTCATCTTAACGACCCCATCCGCAAGCCAAACACATCGGTCAGCAAAGTCCTTCACCGAGTCCAATTCATGAGAGACCAACAAAATCGTCCCGCCTTGGGCACGAAACTCGCCAACTCGCTCTAGACACTTCTTTTTGAACTGCTGATCGCCAACCGCCAAAACTTCATCCACGATCAGCACTTCTGCGTCAACGTGAACCGCAATCGAGAATCCCAAGCGAGCCATCATACCACTCGAATAGGTTCGAACCGGTGCCCCAATCGCGTCACCAAGTTCGCTGAACTCGATAATGCTGGGCAGCCGCTCATTTACCTGCTCCCGTGTTAGCCCCAGGATGATCGCATTAAAATAAACGTTCTCGTATCCGGTCAAATCAGGATGAAAACCCGCACCAAGCTCAAGCAGCGGCGCAACTCTACCATTGACCGCAATCGTCCCCGAAGAGGGCTTATAAATTCTCGCCAGTAGTGAGAGTAACGTTGACTTCCCTGCTCCATTCTTACCAATAATCGCAAGACATTCGCCCCGCTTCACATCAAGCGAAACACCTTTCAACACTTCATGTCGCACCACTGTACGCTTCTTCCAAAAAACCAGGAGCGATTTGAGCGAAGCGATGCCAGTGTGGTTAACCACAAATTCCTTGCGGATGTCCTTAATTTGAATTCCAAGTTCAGGGTTCATGGTCGCTCCACAAATTTCCATTTCAGTCGGTTAAACACCCAATAGCCAAAGACCATAAGGCAGAACGCGAAGACGCCGCTAACCGCAATGTACTTCCAAGGTGTTGGCATCGGATCAGCCATTTCGCCATTAATCTTTACGGGAATATGTGCCAGAAGCACCTTTCGGTAGCCATGAGAAAGGGCGGCAAGAGGATTCAAGTTATAGAGCTTGTACAAAAGCCAATGGGTGTCCTTGTTCAACTGACTGTTTGCAACATGCTCGGCATAATACATAATTGGGCAAAGATAGAACATCAAGTTCATAATCACCGTCACGATGTACTTCACATCCTCGTAGAACGTATTGAGGGCACTGACAATGAATGAGGCCCCCGTCGCCAACATGAACGAAATTACAATGAGTATCGGTAAGTAAATCGTGGTCATCTGAAAAGGAATGACTCCTGGGTATAGAAAGTATACAAACAGAAGTATTGCGAAGAAAATAACGAACCCAATCAAAAGGTGGATGAGATTTGCAAACACGCATGCCAAAGGCAATATCTCCCTAGGAAAGTAGATCTTCTTGATGAGCGGCAATTGTAGCAAGATTGATTGCGAAGAGTCCAAAAGGCAAGTCTGGAAAAACATGAACGGTAAATATGCCGAAAGCATGTAAACCGTATGGCTCGGACCACCAACATTAAGGAACACCTTAAAGGCAAAGGTCATGACGAGCACTTGGAACAAGGGGTTCAAAAACGACCATATAAGCCCCAAAGCCGAGTTTTTGTAGCGAATACGAAGCTCACGCTGAACCATGACGTAAAGAAGCTCACGGTAAGACCACAGTTCCTTTAGCTCCTTCACCATCGAATTAGACTCGCTTAATTTCCAACACTTTTACGAATGCGACCGTTCCATTTTCAGGATCTGCCACGACGCGTTCACCTTTTCTGCCCAATCCAAAAATCGCAAATTCCAACAAGTTCTTGGGCGTCGTCGACAACTCCAATTTGTAAGGCATAGCTCGAGCTTTGGTATCCAGCTGAATTTTAGCCTTCCGGCCGACGATCCTAACATCAGCGGTGTAAACAAGAGTTCCTCCGGCCACAGGGGCAACTTCCCCAACCACTTCGTCCAATACGAAAAATGTGGGAGTTTGAAGGATTACCCCGACCAAGACACTCAACATAAGTATTCTAGACAAGAATGGAAGCCGTTTCGATCCTTGTCGTAGGGAGCAGTGTACTCGACCAAGTTTCAAGGGTTGAGCGTTTTCCGGTAGCCGGCGAAAGTGTTAGAGGAACTGATGTTCAGATGTTCACCGGCGGTAAAGGCGCCAACCAGGCAGTCACCGCATCTCGCCTGGGTGCAAAAACCACATTTTGCACGTGTGTAGGCAATGACGCAAATGGACTTCACATGATTCAAACTCTTCGTGCCGAAGGGATCAATTGTGAGCATGTCGAGTTTCATTCGACGTCTCCGACCGGGACTGCCTTAATCGCACTAAACCAAGAAGGCCAAAACATGATCATTGCTTGCCTCGGAGCAAATATGCAATTTAGCCCCGAGTTTGCCTACAAAGTCACCCACGAAAACCTTCATCATGTCCTACTGCTCCAAGCTGAAGTGCCAATTTCAACCATCGTCGCCGCCGCCGAAGCCAGCCAAGGTTTAGTGATTCTCAATCCCGCTCCGGCAATCGCATTGCCGACTTCCCTATTCACCCATTTGGACTATCTAACTCCCAACGAACATGAAGCCGCGCACTTAGTTGGCTTCCCAGTAACCACGGTAAGAGATGCTGAAAAGGCTGCTAATGAGTTAATTTCTCTGGGCTGCGACAATGTGGTTATTACGCTCGGATCAAATGGAGCATTTTTCAAGAATGAAAGCGAGTCAGGACACGTCAATGCTCCGGAAGTCAATGCAGTGGATACCGTAGGAGCCGGCGATTGCTTTAATGGCGCTCTGGCCTTTGCCATTGCTCAAAAGACATCATTTCGTGATGCTGTCCAGTTTGCCGTCGGCTGCGCTTCTATTTCGGTTACCCGCCTCGGAGCCCAGACCGGTCTCCCGTTCATTGATGAACTCCCTGCCACGTTGATAGAATTGATTCAGGCATAAAAAAGCCCCTGAAATGATCCAGAGGCATTTTTGAAATGAGGGGTTTTAGTTTCCGCCGCCCGTTGTCTTTGGCTTGTCGCCAGGAGCTGTCTTTGGATCAGCTTTTGTCTTGGCTTTAGATTTCGCCTTGGTTTTCATATTGTCCTTCGTTTTTGCTTTAGAAGACGGTTTCTTAACTGTCTTTGGTGGCTCGGCTGGAGGAGTAGTTGTTACCGGTGGCTTAGTCGTCTTTGGCTTCTTAACTGACTTTGGTGGCTCGACTGGAGGAGTAGTTGTTACCGGTGGCTTTGTCGTCTTTGGCTTCTTAACAACAGGAGCTGTAGGTGTAGTTTTAGCGGCACCTCGAAGAAGGCCAATATTGACCGAAGTAGCCATCATGTTCTTGCCTTTCAAAGTCCCTTCGACGGTTGCTTGCGATCCGCCAGTCAAATCAGAAACGGAGAAAAACTTGCCGTTCATGGTGACTCTCGCTTTGCTAGCGTCGACCGTGTAAGGTCCGCCTCTAGCACCAAGAGTGAAGGTTTTGCCGCTTGGCTTCCCGGAGACGAAACCAGAGATTTTCTCTGCATTTGCCGTTGCTGATGCAACAACAAGAAGTATTAATGGTAGTGCTTTTCGAAACATAATTCAAAACTCCAACTTGTCATAGACGATCAATGCAGTCTAAACGATTCAGTTATCTGCTTAAATGAGTCTATGGTTGAACGCGCCATCAAGCAATATCGAATCTATTGCTATATCAACCTTGCTTGGTACGCCCTGTTAATATTACTATGTATTACTTCAGTACTGACAATCAAAAGTGGCACCCCAAATCCTGACATGTTGCCGGAAGACCAAATTCCGATGATAAGAGGAACTCTAGTGGGAATGGCAATTTATGGCTGGGTTTTCTTTGTCCTGACGCTCTTTCTCATGAAACCAGTCAGGTCCTCCAAATGGTGGTTAGGCGCTTTCATCAATATCTGCCTCGGAGTTTCAACGTGCTGCCTTGCACCGTTTTGTATTCCAATGGCAATAAAATGGAACTCAAAAGAAGTCAAGGACTACTTTAACCAACAATCATTTGAGATCTAGCGTTCTTCGCAACCAAGCGTTCAGGTCGCCAAGTTCTTGGTCATTGA
>JAYUOQ010000045.1:0-2114 GCA_043760685.1 Armatimonadota bacterium
TTTAGAACTAACTTAGACTCAAATTCTGCCCCGGAGCGAATTACATCGGTACCAATTGATGGAAGTTCTTTACCTGCACCTTCTGATATCGAAGCGATCTCTTTCCTGGAACGAATTGGAGGTGCCCAGTCTTTCAAGGGAGCATCCCAGACCGAAAAGAGCCGAGCAATTGCGGCAGCTAAAGCAAAATCTGGGTCACTTCGAAGCTTTACTGATTCGACAGCTGAAGTAGATCGTAAGTACAAGTATGCCGTTCGGGCTGTCTTTAGCTTTAACGGTCGGGAATCATCCAATTCGCCCGAACCAGTGGTTGAAGTGCCAACTCTTGTGACGCCGCAAGCTCCAACTGGACTCCGGGCAGGAAACTTTGTGCCTGAATCACAGAAACCAGCCTCCATTCGTAGTTTTTCCAAGTCGATTACTGGAATTGAAAAACAAGTCAATGTGATTCGAAATGCAAAGGGTCCAAAATTGTTGCCAAGTGCGAACACCTTAGGACCACTTAAGTTTGTCGGTGAAGATATTGGTGGAACGATTCGTTTGAGTTGGGCACCTGCACCTGGAATGATTGGAGCAACTTACAAGGTTTTTAGGCAGGCTATTGGGCAGCCAGCTACTCAAATCGAGATTGGTCAACCTAAAACCAATTCGTTTACTGATCGCCTTCCGCGTTCGACAGTAATCGAATATGAGTATGTGGTCAAATGTCGAAATCGATGGGGTATAGACGGCAATGGTGCAACCGTTCGGGTGATCGCAAAGTCAACTCTGAGCCCGAGTACTCCTAACATCTCTTCCGTAAGTCCCCACTCGACTGGTGCTCTCCAAATTAAGTGGCGAATAAATCCTCAAGAAGAAAGTGTAACCACCTATAAGCTCTTTCGGAAATTGGTTCATGCCACTATTTCTAAGATTATTCGACCACAATTTGAAGAACAAGTTATCAGTCGCCGCTCAGGAAAAACCGTCGAAACAGGTGCAAAAGGCAAGGTTTCTCTTCGAATTCAAACGAAGGCGACCTCGAATGCATTATCTGCTGGACAAGCACTAGATAATCCTGCAAATTCCCCCGAATCTGATCAGGGCTACCAACTTGTTGCAACGATCGTCATAACTGGTGATCAAGTGATTGTCGAGGATGGCATAGCCAAGTATTTGGATCAGGCTCCAAACACTACTAGTAGGTTCTTCTACAAAATGGTGGCGGTAAACGAGCTTTCTATGGAGTCCGATAGAAGTGACCCGCGAGGAGGCGAGACAATGAAATTAGCAGCAGTGCCCCCGTCGAACGTATTGCCTTCGATTGAAAATGGAATTGTAAAACTTGTTTGGACCGGATCACTAGATTCTGTAAGCTACATTGTGTTTCGTAAAGCTGGTTCTACCTGGCAGCAAATAAGTCCGTCAATTTCTGAACTCGCGTTTCTCGATAAGTCCGCTATAGCAAACAAAACGTATCGCTATAGAGTTGTCGCTATAGACAAGTTCGGCAATGTATCGCCAGCATCGTCAATTGACGGGGTCGAAATAAAAGCGCCAAAGTAAAATCGCTTGCGTTAGATTTTGCTACGGCGTACGAATCGAACTGTGTCACCGATCTTGAATCCTTGCCCTTCACTTGGAGTAGCCATAGTTAGCGCTCCCTCCGAATTGGTCACTTTGCACTGACCAATCCGCTTGCCCTTTGCTGTTCCTATCACAACATTTGTGTCTGGATCTCGAATTTCAGCACCAGGTCTAAATATCTCAAGAACATCACCCGTTTCAAGACCTGAATCTTTACCGGCATTTAGATATAGGGTTGTTACGCCGTCTTCATCTTCCACTTGAGCAATTTTTGCTTGCCATGGAATTTGTTCAGTGCGTTGAGATATCTTTTTTACTGCATCATAAATGGCGGCTCGAACTGCTCTACCAAGGGGACCGTTATCAAACGTAGAAAACCCAATCTTAAATTCCTTTTGCTTTAAATTCAGGGACGTAAACTGGGAACCAACTTTGCCTTCAGCGCGAACAGAGTCCAATATTTGTCCCGACTCAACATCTACAATCCGGAGATCAATGACAACAGTTGCTATGGAACGAACTGAAGTGCCGTCCACAATTTCTGATAC
>JAYUOQ010000046.1:0-14885 GCA_043760685.1 Armatimonadota bacterium
GGATTTTTTGTTTAGCCTAGCGGAATCGCCAGATGACTTTGCCGAAAGTATTGAGGCTGTTTGCCGAGAAGCTCTTTGCGTGTCCGTCAGCAAAAACAACTGGAGTTTGTCCGTCGCCTTTTTTGGTTGCCGAGAACCGACCAAATACTGGCTTCAAAGCGCCAGGTGCATTGCCCGAACAGTTAAACATGCCGCTACCAACGTTAGTACATGGAGTACCGATTGGCATAGGACCTGCGGTGGTACAAACATTGACGTCCGAGATCAATGGAAGTCCATTCGTGTAGTTCTCAACTGCGGTTCCTGAAGTTGGAGTTGCGCCGTTGTAAGGATTGAAAACGTATCCTCTTTCCTTTCCACCGGTGGAGTTAGGAGTGGTAACGATCAAACCGGTTCGAGCCGATTCTTCAGCCTGCGAGAATGAAGCCGCGCCGGTGAACCCTTCGGTTCCAGGAAGAGCGGCACCAGGTACGGCGGTGCTGTTTGGATCTACGCCTGTTGCGTCGCTATAGCCAACGCTTTGGTTGCGTCTTGCATTCCAGTCGGTAGCGTAAGTTGAGTCGCTGGCTGCTGGAGAAATGAAGATGTCGTTGTTCTTAACGTATGGCTGAAGACCTTGGGTCCAAATGACCGGAGTATCGGCTGGATTGGTTGTTCGACCGGAAGCAGGAACGAAATAATCATCATGGTCGCCCGAGTAAATCATGAGCGATAAACCAAGTTGCTTCATCTGAGCAAGTGCACGAGTCTTCTTGGCAGCTTCCTTGGCCTGCGCAAAAACTGGAAATAAAATAGCGGCCAAAATAGCAATAATTGCAATAACCACAAGAAGTTCAATTAAAGTGAATGCTCGTCGCATAGAACCCATTATATCGCTCTTTAACGTAAAGTGATCTGTTAGAATTGAGTGTGATTTACGGGGTTTTACGGGCAGATTTACGAATTTCGAGCGCAAAATCGCTGAAAGACAAGCGATCCATTACTCGGAAATTGATTGAAAAAGTCCGCAATGCCTTCCATGTAAGTGCGAACGAGGTTGGCGACCACGATCTGCTGGGAAACGCAGTGATTGGAATTTCGCTCACCGGAGCAGAAGCCGTTCAGGTCGAAAAGGTTCTTCAACATATTTTGCGGATGATTGATGAAAATCCTGAGGTGGAAGTCTACGATTCCGTTATCCTGGTCGATCAGTTAAAGTAAAATTTCCTCTTCATGCCGCGAACGTCCGTCCCCGAAGCCGAAGCTCTCCTTGATCAAGAAATTAAGGTTCTCGACAAGGGATTTGTCCGTTTAGTTGATTACATGGGTGGTGATCAGCGAATCGTTCAAGCTGCTCGAGTTAGCTATGGCGAAGGTACCAAGTCAGTCCGACAAGATCGAGCATTGATTCACTATCTGATCAAGCATTGGCACACAAGCCCATTCGAGCAAGTCCAACTCACGTTCCACTGTAAGATGCCCATCTTTATTGCCCGCCAATGGATTAGGCATCGAACCGCCCGGCTCAACGAAATCTCAGGTCGGTACAGCATCATGAAGGATGAGTTCTATGTGCCAGAACCTCAGCAGGTCGCTTTCCAAAGCTCAAATAACAAACAAGGCCGAGCCGATTCGCTCCCACTGGAAGAAGCCATGGCGATCATTGAACAGATGGAGCAAGATCAGAAAGAAGCCTACACCGAGTACACCGGCATGATCGAAAAAGGTGTTGCCCGTGAGCTTGCTCGAACCAACCTTCCCGTCTCTCTTTACACCGAGTGGTATTGGCAGATCGACCTCCACAACCTCTTTCATTTCATTCGCCTCCGAATGGACCCTCACGCTCAATACGAGATTCGCGTCTATGCCGAAGCCCTCGCTCAATGCGCCAAAGCGGTTGCCCCATTTGCCTATGAAGCGTTCGAAGAGCATATCCTTGGCTCCGTGGCGTTTAGCAAAGCCGAGTGCGCCGCCCTCGCTCGAATGTTGGCTGGTGGCGAAGCCAACCTCGAAGAACGTCCGATGAAAGCGTTCATGGAAAAGGTTGAGAAACTGAAAGCTTCAGTCCCTGCCGAAGCTCCGGAAGATTTCGTCTCGCCTTCAGGTTAGCGAGCTCGTCGAAAATTTAACTTCTAAGTAGCCACTGGCGACCGGTTTGCCTATCGATCAACCAGGCATAAAGACCATTCTTACTTACACTCGCAAGAAAAAATTGACCGGTGTCTCTCAGGTTCTTACCATCCCACACAAATCCAGAACCGAAAGGCGGCTTATTCGTGGGTGCGAAAAAGTAAGATTTCGACTTCCACCTTACTTCCACCGCACTATAGAACTGAGGATTTATCTTCATAATCGCTTTCCGGTCGCTTCCAAATCCAGTCCACTTTGGCGGTTTCGTCCACCGAGTCGCAAGAGTAATGAGATCAACCGTGAGGTAACGCGTTTGTCCGTTGCTGAAAATGCTAAGGATGGCTTTCTCCGATGATGTGCCAATTACGCTTATTTGGCTGGAATTCATATCGATTGGCATCTTAACCGGTTTCAATTTATTTGGATGTGGTCCTCGTTGCCGGTCATCAATGATAGCCAGGAAAAGGGTGTGCTTCAGATCTTCGTCATTTCTATTTGCAGAAATGGCTTGGGGACCATTCACGCACAACGTACGAAACCGATCGAGAAGGATCACTGGCTTGAGAGAAAGGGTCTTCGCCCCACCATATCCTTTTCGAATGTACGTTTCTTGGCTCACGTTGAACGCCGTCAAAATCCCATTTCTGATTTCGAAACGATATTGATCGTTATCGGTGAGGGCTTCTCCTGTCTTTGCATCAATCTTCGAAACAGTGCCAGACCACAGAGCAACTGCGCTTCCATCTTCCGCCACAAAAGTTTGTTGAGACCCAAACTGGCGAATTGACGAGCACATCCGGTCAGCGACAGACCCTTTGGCTACTTCGCTCAAGAAAGGTGTTGCATGACTAAGATCAAACTCATCAGGGCTGGGAACCTGAGCAATTGAAAGGAAAAAACTCAAAGGAATCATGGTCTTACTTATTAGATTGGTTCCGTGGCTCTGCTAGTTCCGATTAAACGCCACTTTCGCAAAAGCCTCGAGCTTCGAATAGTCCCCGACCCATGTCGTGTACATCACTCCGTCAACCCCCTTGACTCCCCGAGCCGCAGCCAACCACGGCTTGATGTTCTCAACCGGCGAATCATAGAAGCCCGACAAAATCTGATGACACCCAAGCCCGGCAAAAAATCCTAAGCTTTCTTTGGGCGTCATGGAGTTCCAATTCATGATTGTCACATCCGACGTCAAACCCTTCCACGACTCCTTCCAAGTTCCATTGCTTAAATAATAGTTGTCGCCCGCGTTGTGATAAGGATCGAACATATCGCTCCAAACCAGAGTCTGCCCACCAGGAACGGTTCGATGACTAAGCGCCACGCATTGGCGAAGATTTTCAGCGTAAAGTTGGCCAGGAGTTTTGCCACTTCCAGCGCATAATGGGCACTGCCCGGCAACTCGAATCTCATCGTGAGCTAAGAACAAGCCCTTCGGCTTCCACAGGGAAGCCACCCGCGAAAAGGTGTCCTTCAATATCTCCATCGTCTTTGGCTCACTGGGACAAATGGCCGTCTTCCCGCTCTCGGTCGCCGCCGCATGACTAAAAGATGCAAAGACCCGTGTTCCTTCCGGCAACTTCGATTTAATCAACGGAGCTGTGTGATTGAACGTATACTCGCCCATCCATGGAGTCGTGCCCAGCTTCGGGTCTTCGACTTTGTCGACCAATTCCCGTTCTTTCAAGACCTGACCATTCTCGTATTCAAGCTTTACCGGAGTGCCAGGACGACGCAAGACGTTCAAAAAGCCCGCTTCCTCAACCGAAATGTCGTCCAGCCAAAACTTGCCCGCCGAACCGCCCCAGAGGCCGGTGTACAAGGTCAACTTCGAGAACTCTTGGCTGTTAAAGATCACCGTATGCTCGGTCCAATCCTGGGTCGCCTTAGCTCCGGTATCCATGAAGCTCAACACTTTGCCGCCTTCCCCCATAGCAAAGCAACGGAATTCGCTGACCGGAGCTACGCCCTCAGTCTTGAGCCAAAAGCGAACGCGATATTGCTGCCATGGCTTCACGACCAATGGATGCATTATCCTGGCATTTCCCTTATAGTGTTCAAAACGGAGTGAGCGCGATCCTCCATGTTTAATGCTGGTATCGCTAAACGAGGTCTCTCCCGGACCATCTTGATACGAAAAACCAACGAGTTTGTCCCCGTTTACTTCTTCAAGACCCGAGTTTATGTATTGAACGAAAGGCTCGGGTACCAACACTCCGCCTTTCACGACAAAAGGCATTTTCTTCACTGGTTGTCCTTCAATGAGGTTCACATCGTGAGAAAGCAATCCACCCGAGTAGCCCATGTCTGCGACGGTTGGAGTAACCGACAGTCCAAGCTCCTGTGCCTTTAGGCGCACCCTCTCTGCGTTAACAAAATATGGCTTGTAAACGTTGTCAAGGATCGAAAACTTAGAGTCGGTAATCACCATCCCGTTGTATCCAGCCTTCTTGGCCCGTTCCATGACGGAAAGCAGGCTATCTACATTGGCGACGACAGCAAGATTTGTCTGAACATAAAACCACCGAACTGGAAATTGTTCAACCGGTCGAGGAGGTTTTGTGAGAAGGACCAAGCATGCGAGTGTCTCTAACATCTATTTTCATGCTATCACGTTACAGTCGCAATGTGTGGCCCTAATTGATGACTCAATAACCATCTTTTGACTTATCTAAGTGTCGTATAATCCAGCTAGGCTAACCTGGAAATTTTGCTGGGATAGTCTAGGATGAACAAGTGCCTTCGCCGAGATTTCGCCTAAACCAAAAAGCCTTAAGTCGGTCCCCAAAAATTGAACAAGTCGGTCGGAAAGTAAGCCGGCGAGACCTATTCTCAGGAGGGGCGGCAGCTGTTGCATCCATGTCGCCGGGAGTTCAGTCCGCAGTATCTGCAATCAGCGATAATTCGGTAAAAATAGCCCTAGATGCAGTCGGGAAAAGCTCGAAAGTAACTGTGTCAACTTCGATAGGAAATACGTGGGTCCTCGATACTTCGGCATTTGCAGGCAAACCTATTCTCCTTCAAGAGAAGGGAACCAATTCAACCATTATCCGTTTGACTGGAGCTAGGTTCGTGGGGACCCAGATAGCCTTCAACTTAGAAGCGACAATTCCTCATCTTTCATCGGGCAAAATTAGTTTTTCGTTCTTTGACTGTGGAGACGGATCTGCGAGTTTCAAGTTATCCGCGCCCCTAAACCAATGGGTAAAGGGCAACAAGCAAGCTAGCGGCGCCATTGATAAGCAAAATCTCAATCGCCTCATTTCTAACCTTTTTGGCGAAACTTCGGCGATCGCAATAGAGAAAGGAACGGTCACTTATTCGGTTTCCGGTGAGCTTGCGGTTGTGGCATCAATGAACCTGGAGTTCAGCGAACAAATTTGGCCAATAGCCGAACTATCAATTCAGGCAAAAGGGCGTTCGGAAGATACGATGGTCTCAGGTAATGATAGAACCCTAACCAAGATACAAGTGACGAAGCGAGAAAGCTGGAATGGACACGTTGCGTTGGAAGCCAATAGTGGATGGCGAGTCAATGGCTCGACCGATGGCTTTGATACATGGGAGGCAGAATGTCATGAATCTGGCCAAGTCGCGACGAGGCTGACCGGATCTGGTGAACTCAATGTCGAATTACCCGGCTCTGCCAAATTTAAAGCGACTAATCCAACTTTGAGTTCCCTGGGGATAAATGGGGAAGATATCCATTTCGCATCATATTTGCAAGACGAAGGAGACTGGATCCATCACGACGGAGTGAGTCTCCATGCTGTTCCATCAACTTCTGAACCATTTATCTTAAGTACCAACATTGTTGGCGAATTAGTGGGTCAGCCAGTCCTTCACTCAAAGAATATTGCCGTCGCTATTGAGGATGCCTTTGTCACTTTCGGAAGTTCGAAACTTCCTAACTTAACGTTGGTCAACGAACCGCAAGATCGACCCCCGGTCACCACCCGACCTCCGGTTACTCAAAGACCACCGGTCACCCAACGACCTCCAGTTGGTCAACGGCCTCCGATCATCAAGCCACCGGTTGTTCAAAATCCGCCAATTGTTAAAGTTGATCCAAACATCAAAGTCTTGTCCCAAGTTTGGATTCCATCGATTGAAATTGTCCGCCCCCAAGACTTTCTTAATCTCAAGTTTGAATTTGTAAACTGGCGCATGGTTAGCTCGATTGGTGTTGCTCCCTTTTTCGAACGCGAAATTAACACTCGTCCGGCATATGTTATTGTCGAATTTCCTCCTCAGTCAGTTGGAGAGCAAACATTTGGCATGACTTCGCCAGTTCAATCTACTCCTGTCCAGACGCTGTTATCTGGTCCAACTCGTCTTGTCTTCTTTATCCCAATTGCCCAAAAAACGATCAAATTTAGCCTGACCGACGATGAAGGTTTGCTCGATTGGGATAATTGGAGTCTATCTGTCGCGCCTGCTGCATTCTCGACATTTAGCGGAAAGGTCAAGGTTGATCGCTCCTGGCTACATCCAATTCAAGACATAAAAATTGGAGCGTCGCGAGACTTCGAATTGCTTGCGGAGCGTAGCCCTTCCGTTCCCGAACGTCTCGCCAGCATCTTCCGAATTCAACGGGGAACCGTGGGCGATCAGCTCAATCGAGCCGACCTTCAAATCCCAATTATTCGGCAAAAGCCTCCCAATATCATTCACTTCAAACCTGAAGTTCGAGAAGTGAATCCGCAATTAGATCCTACTAAAATCATTCCCGCAATTCCAACTGGTCGAACCGGACAAGTTTTTCGATATTACACCAACATCGAAATTCCGGCAATGCTTCAAATGTCGCCAGACGAAGAAGCTCATTTTGTCCATGCCAGAACTTCGGAGGCTCCCGCAACTCGGTCACTAACCAATATTAGTCCAGTAAGGGCGGTAGCAACCAAACGAACACCAATCTGGCATACACGACTCGGAGCCTTTGCGACACTAAACGGAAAATCTGTACCTGTTGAAGCCAGTGACGATGGCGAGTGGTTTTACACTCAGGATTCCGAGGGTCGGCTGGGACCATTCAAGTCTACAGCACCAGTTCATCCTCACTTAAGGGCGGTTGATTCGACTGACTACGACGTTAACGTTCCCAATACAGGTGATTTCTCAATTACCAAGAAGCAGCGCAAGGATCTTGTTGATACGATGTCCATGCGGTCCGCAAGTTCTGCCACTGACGCCCCACCGTTTATTGCCGATCGGCTCATGCTAACAAGCCTTGGCGGATTCTTGAAAGGCTCCTGGACCTGGGGAGATTCACCACCACCCCATGACGTTGTTGGATGGCGACATTGGTCAACCTTAGGGCGTGAGCACTATGTCTATATTCGCGAAGCCGGATTCTTGTTCCCCACTGGACATCGAGTTGACAAGATCACGATAACCGAGCGGAAGTTTAGACCTTCTGGGAAAGGCGTAGTCGCTCGACTAGAGAAGAGAATGTATCTCGTTCTCATGAATCCGGTCGTCAATCTAAACGCAAATGAGGCGAGGAACATGGCATTTAGCCAAATCGTTTGCAAAACGAAGACGACGCCAGACCTAGATTTCACGGGAATGTTGAAGATTGCGGGTACTGACAAGTTCTTTGAATTCTCAATGGTCGGTACTGACATGGACGGAAATCAGGTCAGTTGGACGCAACAGGCAATGTTCTATGTCTTTAGCGCCGGAATCAATACCAGTACCAATTGGAGTGTTGTCAACGAAGTAAACCTAAGGACCGGGGGGCATATGGTTGCTTTTGCACCTACCCAAAGTCCTTCAGATGCTACCAATTTTCCTTGTCAAACAATTTACATGGGTGGCAGCCCAGGGACGCCAAATCCCAATAAAGGAATTCCTGCTTTTCGACCAATCATGAACTTGGCCGCGATAAAAATACCGGCGATAGAGCAGTATTTACCGAGTGGTTCAAACCTAGGATTCGTTCCCGTAAAGTTCTCGGATGGGTACAAAGCAAATGGATTTACCGGCGGCGCCGAAGTATTCTTCGCCCTCAAATCTCCCGTTTCAACTCCCCAAGGTGATGGAAAGAAATTTGGCGGAATGGTCAACGCTTCCATCAAAATGGATGTGATCAGCCGAAAACACGGCCCAATGCCGAACCCGACTGGTAACTCACTTTCTCCGACTCAATACGCATCCATTGATAGCGAAGAATACGCTTCAATCGACGCAAATTTTGTCGCCCCCGATCCTCCTAAGCTTCTGGGAGTTGTTAGCATTTGGGATCTCTTACCCGACTCAATCGATGTGGGTGGCAATGGTGCCGATGTTCCAAAATTCAAAGTTGCTAAGGTGTTTGCAAATGACAAATTTGGAGTAGTTGGTTCTGGCAATTCAAGTGCACCTCTCATCGGAGCAGTTGCTTCCTTCTCGTGGCAACCAACCCTCAAAGAGTGGTCTCCCGCAACCTGGCCATTTAGTCAAAAGTGCTTCACCAAATACAAAGGAACGTCTCAACTCCGAGTCAATGCCGCCTACTATCAAATCACAGACCCGGAAGGATCTAGCTTCCCAGTAGGATCAAGCTACTCCCTGAAAGCCGGTATCTACAATTTCCAAGTCAATGCCTGTGATCAAGTTCATGTGATGGTTGACAAGATTGAATTTAGCTCCCAAACCGGATCAAATTCAAGCATCCGAATCGACATTGATGACATTCAATTTCTCGGCATGCTGTCGTTTGTTGGTGTATTACAGTCGATCTTGTCGCCAGGAACCAAAGGCTATCACTTCCAGTCTTCAACACCAAATTCTGAGCTTCTAGCCTCGACAAATCCAGAGCCATACGACGTCGGAATCGAACCTATCCTCGATATCAATGGGCAGGGATTGACTGTCGGATTTTCCGTAACCGTACCCACGATTGGAATCGGCGTGGTCACGGTCATGAACATCTCGGTACTGTCCGAGCTGATTCTGCCTTGGTTCGGGGACGCTCTCACCTTCCACTTTGCATTCTGCAAGCGGGACGCCCCGTTTGCCGTTTCTGTCTACGGAATAGCCGGCGGCGGATTTCTAGGTATTGAAGTGACTCCGGGTGGAATCAAATCCATCGAAGGAGCAATCGAGTTTGGTGCGATGGTCGCCCTTAACTTTGGTGTCGCCAGCGGTTCGATCAGCTTAATGGCTGGTTTCTACTTCAAATATGAAGTCAATGGCGGAACGACGCTGACCGGTTATGTTCGATTGGTGGGAGAAGTCGATGTCCTCGGAATCATCTCGGCATCTTTGACAATGTATCTCGGTCTAACTTACAATACGGCATCAAAAGTCTTGTCTGGAGATGCCTCGGTAAGCATTCGCATATCGCTCTTTTGCTTCCACAAAACCGTCACCGTTCATGCTCACAAAGAGTTTGCCGGATCATCGAGTGACGCAAGTATCGGAACTCTATGGGCTGGGAATTCCCCACCAGAACTTTTCACTGACCATCAACGGACCCAATTTACAAAGTCAGTTACCAGTCAACAATTCAAGAACTACTGCTCCGCCTTCGGAGGTAACGCATGAAAGAAACGATTATTTGGACCGCCCTTCCTAACGGACGTAACGAGCAAGGCAAACTCTTGATGTCTGCCCATGTTACATTCCACTTGAGCTACACCGCCCAAGAGCTATCTCAAGCTGGCGGTAAGGCCAAAGTTTCTAACTTTCCAACGGTCGCCGGCTTTAAACCAGAGTCCGTTGCCATAAAAGTCTTCTTCAATGGCAAACCGATCGATGCAAAAGTAGTTTCAAAACCAGAGGCAGGGCTTTGGGCAAAGTTCTTTCCTCTCGATGGTCCGGTGACTTCGTATGAGCCAGTAAAGCCAGAATGGCAAGAAGTCCGAACGTTTTCGACATTTGACATTTACAAACAAATTGAAGTCATTCACGCCGATTTTGCCATCGCATCTTTCGAACCTAGTTTGAAGTTCGGCGACCAAGCGATTAACCCAAATCTAACGCTCTTGGCTCCCAATGCGGACTTGGCGAGGAATCGAGTCTTGCGAACGAAAAATGTTCGAAGTACGACGAAGGATCCTCACGCCCCAATAAGAGCAACCATGGATGCTGACTTTGCTCATCCCCAATTCAAATCAATAATGGAATCCAGGCGAGTGGGGCAAGCCATCGTCGGACAAAAAGTTTCCGATTTGATGGTTGAAGCGGTTCATTTTCATCGTCCGTTTGTGCCTGCAACCGGCGTTTGGGCACTGCCGGCTCGTCCTGAACCAGACTTTCATGATGCTCACGCAATGCTATGCCAACATCCGCAACTTATGCGGCTCGTAGGCGTCGTATTCGACCTAGAAATTGCATCCTTGCCGACCGGAGATGGTGTCCTTTCAATTCAGGTTGACGGTATGCCAGCGGCATCAACGAAGTTCCCCGGAACGATGTGTTCAGTTACAGCTACCGGATTTCTGGCTAAAGAAAGAACGTCGGTGAAAGGAACAACCGGTTATTCGAGTGACATTGTTCAGGGATTCATGCGGATGAACCCCGAGGATGTTGCCCTAGGCGCAATGGACCTATCGGGTGCCGTCCTTCAAACTGCTGGATTCTTAGATCACCTTGAAAAGCAGAAAGAGAATTTCTTGTCGATTTCAAAAGTCGCAATCAAAATTGGGGCTGGAGGCCCGACCGGACGTCCGCCAAAAATTGGAGCCAGCAATACTGAATCGGCTAATAACCCTGAGCCTGCTTCTCAAAAAATTGCCGCTCAATCGGAAGATAGGGATGCCGCTCAACTGCCAACCCGACGTACTTCCGGAATTACACTTTACCGAAGAGAACACTCAGCCAGGCATTTGGTCCGTGACACCATAGGGCAGCAAATTTTCTCTGCTAAGTTTGCCGATACTCTTTATGCCGATGACTTGCATAAGGGCTGGCGACCAGATGTCCTTCATAAGGGAAAGTGGTTCTCGTTGACCGCCCGAACACTCTTTTATCGGATCGCTGATAAGGCGCTGCCAAACGATCTCTCTGACGAAGGTCACGTTTCGCCAAGCAACTCTGCATCTCCCGACGGAAAGGTTGTAAAAATTCCTGAGAGTGTCCTTACGTGGGATGGCTGGAGCCTTTCGGCACCGAAACCGGTTAGCCCGTTAGTTGATCGTAGCCTACAAGATGACTCCATGCCGGACACCTCGACCATTTCGTCGATTGCTGAAGCCCGAGCCCACAAATATCAAGCGACCGAAACCGACAAGTCTTACCGATTGAATTACTTTGCCGAGCCAGCCAAGGGGTCGTTGCCAACGCTACGCTATGGCGAGGTTTACGCGATTCGGTCACGATCGGTCGATCTTGCCGGCAATAGTTTGCCTTTAGCAGCAAAAGAGCCAACCGGAGCATCGCAAACCATCACGTATCTTCGGCATGAACCAATTCTTCCGCCAACTCTCCACATGCATGATAGTGCCGGTCCGGGAGAATCAGCCTATGTTATTGCAGTTCGAAAGTTCGCGGACAACAAGATTGGTTCGAAATCATTGAGATTCTTGTACCCACCAGTGGGCGGAATGAACATGGCCGAACTTCATGGCAAATTCGACTTGCCAACTGGTTCACCAGACCCTACTTTTTGGGACAAGGTAGCTTCGGTAGACGCTCGAAAAGAGCTTCCTGATACCATCACTTCCGTTAATGCTCCGCCGGTCCCCTATCTTATCGATCCAGCATGTGTAGGAGCCGCCATAAAGAGAGAAGGACGCGCATCAAAGCCGACCGATATTGCAACAACCGGATTTTTACCCTCGGGCGGATGGATTGACGCCCAGGCTTCGACCTTATCTTTGATGCCAGGCTCTGCCTTCAAAATGGACAGTTCAACCGGTGTTCAAGGAGTCGGATTGACGCTGGCTCCAGGACAAGACGTGACCGTTAGTCTAAGCTCAACGACGAGCGAAGATTTTCTCCCGGTTTTCGAGCAGACTCGATGGATCGAAAAGTCTCTCCAAGCAAAAGGAGATAGCTTGGCTCGAGCAGCCAAAACACCGAAGTTTAGTCAACGCATGGAGAGCCATCGAACACATAGACCTTTCGGCTTCGAACTGGTCAAATACCGACCCATTGCCATCAGGTTTTCTCGCGAAGCGACCGCCGAATCAAGTTCTCAAAAGGCATTAGACGCTTGCCTTCGAGGTCAAAACTCAGCTTTAACTCCAACTCGGTCAGTGCGAGTTGTGTATGCCACCCAAGTTCCAGAAAATGGGTTTAAGTTCGACAAAATTGAAGTCAGTCGAGAAGGGACAGCAGCCACCTTTGATATGCGCGGTGAAGTCCACGGCTGGAGTACTGAAGAATTGGAATTCACCATTAACTATTCAGACCCCGTGGATGACATATCAGAACATCGAAGAAAGACTGAGTCCGAAGGACATGACGCCAAAATTTCAGATCTCAACCCATCCTACGTTGACACTGTTCCCGTAAACGGATGGTACGCCACGGAAGGAATTGAATTTCACGATACGAAGTGCCATATTGTTGATATAACCGCCGTCGCAAAGACCCGATATGCAGACTTTTTCCCTAACGCTCAAAAGGCAAATCCGGTAGGCAGGGGACTCAGCCGACGTTCGCCAAAATTGGTCATCACCGCGGCTTCAACCGAGTCAGAAGGACCGTCCGGCGCGTACACTCGGACCTACATAAAGACCAACATTATTGTCCCGTCAAGCAAACGTCCCGACAAGCCTCAAGTTGAATACATGCTCCCAGCGATGACATGGTCGAGCGATACTACTCCAAGCGGAAAGGTAAGCCGAAAGCGTGGAAACACCGTTCGGATCTACTTGCGTCGACCATGGTTTTCGAGCGGAATAGGCGAAAAGCTGGCGATTGTTTTGCCCGATGGGTCCGGACCAAATGCAAATAATCCAGACTACTATTACCATTCAACAATCGGCTTTGACCCTGCATTTGAATTCCTGGACAACACCCTGAAAATGACGCCAGCTCACTTCCTCGGAAAATCAGGAGTGGCTGACCAGGTTCAAATTCCCGAACTTAATGGAACCGCAACCCTGATCACCTACGATCCGAAGTTCGATGCTCAACTCCAACTGTGGTACGTCGATGTTGAAATCGATCCGCTCAATCCGTATTACACGCCGTTTCTTAGACTCGTAGTTTGCCGATATCAACCAAACTCAACGGTTGGAAACCATGTAAGTCCGTTGTCAGTAGCCGAGATCACGCAACTGCAACCAGACCGAGTTGCCCTTGTTGTCACGGTTGAACCTCGCAAGACTTTCAATGTGTTTTATGCTGGAATTGCTGGCAAAACCAAAGTCGCCCAAAACGTGGTCATCGGTACCCTAGAGACTCAGTCTAACAATAGTCCCGATGCTCCTTGGATGCCAGTCATGAAGGACAACGAACCTTTTGAGTTCTTCGTGCCGTTCAGCAATGGTCCGCTCGGAATGTTTGCGCTCTTATCAAACCTTTATGATTGGAGTGCAAAGCCTGAGAACCTTGCTCAATTGGCGCAAGGGCGCCCAGGAACCGTGACAGTGCCAAATCGGGCAAGCGAGTACCGAGTAGTCCTCCGGGAATATGAGGTCCATCCGAGTCAGGCGGGAGACCCGCCGGTCTCGGTCAATAACTCGAGTATTGCCGGTCGGCTCGTCCACGCGGACGTGATAAACCTAACTTTGGGAACTCCTCCTGCTCGTGGGCCTGGAAACATAAAGCCATAGCTCTATGTTTCCTAGCCACAGCCGCGTTACTACTTTGAACGATTTCTTAGCTTGGTCGGATCAATTGATTTGACGGATACAAGTCGAACCGGTCCTATCAATCCAGAATCAAGCAGCGGAGAATCCTTGCTGTAGAATTTCCAGGTCGCAAACCCAATCCGATTCGAGGCAGGTCTTGGCCTTCCATCGAGAATCCACTGAGGCCATTCTGTAATCGGACCGCCGTTGTACTTCGCATCGGGCGGATATTGTTCGTCACCAATGAGTCGATTCGGCCACAAATTCGTGACACGAACGACAAGAGAGTTCTTGCCAGGCTTCAAATAGCGAGAGACATCGAGCCTAAATGGAGCCTTCCAAAGAGTGTCGAATTTATGCCCATTCAGTTCAACTTCGGCAAAATTCTTCACTTTGCCAAGGTCGAGCCAAGTCGATTCAGTGGCCGGTGAAAACGTAAAATTAGTTTCGTATTTTGCCATGCCAGAGAAGTACTTGACTCCAGGATTTGCAGAGTCAGACCAAGAAATAAGCTTGTCTAAAACTATGGAGGCAGGGGCTCCTTTCTTTGGTGGGAAAGAAACTTTCCACGGAACATTGAATACAACATTAGTTGGTCTATTTTCCATCGTTCCACTTGTTCCATCAGCCAGAGCAAATTTGATCTTCCCGGCTCTCCAAGATTGAACCTTTCCATTTACCAAAAGGAAATTGGGGATGGCATTGTCCGGAAGTTGAGGCATGAACTCAAGCGATCCATTTTCATTGATTTTTCGCTCGAATCGTTTTCCATCAATCTTGAACACAACGAAGAGATGTTTCACACGGTTGACGGTTGGGTCGCCAAAGTTTGAATTCGTTGCCTCAAGACTTGATTCTCCATGAGAGATCAGTTCCTTTGCCTTTTCAGTAACGTCAATTCCACCACTTCCATCGGTTGCCTGGTAACGTGCCGAAATGATCTCGACCTTTGGCAACTTAGGTTCCTTTTCGTTTTCGCCAAGCCAAACTAGTGACGTAAGGTGCTTCTTCACCGGTGCCTTTCTAAAGATAACGAAAGTAGAACCA
>JAYUOQ010000047.1:0-5222 GCA_043760685.1 Armatimonadota bacterium
GCTCTATGCTGATTCAAGCGCATCTGGCGAGCAACAGCATGTCACAGGAGAATCAACGCAGGACGCGGATGCAGAAGAAGTGATCGACGCTGAATTCAAAGAAGAGAAAGAAGAAAAGGCAGATAAGTAAAGCACCTACAAAAAAGCCTCCTCGAATATCGAGGAGGCTTTTTTTGTTGGTGAAATTGGAAGGCTAGCCGCCGCCCTTTGCGAAATCAAGAACTCTTTGCTTGATCTGGGTTGCAATGTCGATTGGCTTGTCCGCGGTGTATCCGATAACAAGAAGAGCCATTTCGTCCGTGGTCTGCTCGCCCCAAGTAACGGCCTTATCCGTTTTGTATGGATTTGCGTCAGAGTTGTCGTAGATCGCTTCTACCGCGATCTTCCAGCCCTTTTTGACGTCCATTGGTTCTTTGAGGGCGTATACCAACTGCCAATTAAAATCCCACTTGTCAACAAAAACAAGCGGCACTTCGGTACCGTCTGTTTTGATGAGCTTTGCTTTCATCGATTTACCGAGCAGATGCATGTGAGGCATTACCGTGTAGATCGTTGCATCAGCTGGAATTGTTTCTCGCCAAGCCACCTTGTGATCGGCAGCCCCAACCGGGATCTTAAACATAGGATTTGCACACCAAAGAATATCTACTTCCTTTTCGGGCTTGACCTTGGTCGTATACAGTCCCATTTTCGTCTGGTCAACTTCTTCTTTGCCACTCTTGTGGTAGTGAACTTGCATCACGATTTTGGTGCCCGGCTTAACGACAAATGCGGTTCCAGGAGCCGTTTTCCTAACCGTAACACCCGGTGCCCAGCCTCCAAGCGAACCGCTTGGAACCGTTCCGATTCCACCTCCGCCGGACGTATAACCCTCTTGACCATCCTTATTTCGTTCAACGAGCTTTACCGAACGTCCAGCTGCGTCCAAGAAACCAATAACATGGTGAACAATCTTGCGATTACCGGGCTTAACGTCCATAGCTGTAACATAGACGGGATCTGTATTCTTTAGGTCGAAAACGAAGTTCCGGTACACGTCTTCGCCTTCAGGATCAAGCTTAAATGCTTTTGATGGAGACAGAATAACATCGGGTTTTCCAAGATCCCATTCGTTGCTAAAAACTTGAGGTTTCGGTTCTTTCTTTGCATCACCTCGCTTAGTCCCGGTTTCTGACCAGGACTTAAGGATGGCGAGATCATTGTCAGTAAGTCGATTCTCGTCCTTAAACTCCCCATACCCGTGAACTGCTTTCCACGGTGGCATTCGTTTGCCTTCAGTAGCGCCAACAATATTTGTACTTTGCTTCTTAGAAGCCTCGTATCCAACTAGGGAAAACGGACCGGCAGCACCTTCGTGGTGGCAAGAAGTGCAATGGTCATTCAGAATCGGCGCTACATGTTCGGCGTAGGTGACGTTTTTGGGGACTTTGACACTAGAAGAGAGGCCATTTTGGTTTCCGCTTAATCCAAAGCCAATTGCAACCAATCCGGCGGTACCTACAAAAACGAAAGAATTTCGCATATGAACAGTTTATACGCGTAAAGGGGCGAATAGGTTTATGTAGACTCGTTAAAAGATGAACAACAAGACCGCACTTGTTACCGGTAGCTCGAGAGGAATTGGGGCAGCAATTGCTCGTCAATTAGTAAAAGATGATCGAAATGTCATCTTGCATTGCAGTTCAAATCGATTGGAGGCTGAAAAGCTAAAGGAAGAGTTAGGTCATCTGTGCCTTGGAGTAGTACAAGCCGATCTACGTAGTGAAGCTGACACCCGAAGGCTTTGGAGCGAATCAAAATGTCTTGCTGATATTGATTATTTGGTAAACAACGCCGGTATCTACGTTCAATGCCCCTTTTCTGCCGAAGAAGACGCATGGCGAATTTCAAGATCTGACATGATGAGGGTGAATTTTGAAGCGCCTTCTGAACTGATGTTCTACGCCTTGGATGACTTTAGAAAGCGGGGAAGTGGGAAAATACTCAACATTGCCAGCAGAGTGGGTTTTCGAGGCGAAGCAAATGCTGCCTTCTATGCCGCATCAAAAGCAGCTTTGATCAACCTCACTCGAAGTCTAGCTGTCGAATACGCCGCGACAGGAATTCAATTCTTTGGCTTGGCGCCAGGTTGGGTTGATACGTCGATGGCCCGACATGGCATGGAAGACAGATTGCCTGAAATCTTGGCGACGATTCCGATGGGCAGAATGGGAAGCCCGGAGGATTGTGCTTCCGCAGCTTCTTATTTATTAAGCGACGCCGCCAGTTACCTAAGCGGCGTCGTTATTGACATCAATGGTGCCAGTTACTTCCACTAATTTTTGACTGAAATAATATCTACAAGGTATTCAAGTGGTTGTCCGGCAGGAATCTGTCCAGTTGGATTTGGTGATCCTGGGGGCCAAGAAATCTTTCTTTGCCCGCCGGCTTGCATTCCCAGAACCGCTTCCTTGAAGCCCGGAATGAGCCTTGCGACCGGATTTTCTAGACCGTTTTCTTGGTCATCGAAAACCTTGCCCGATAGATAAGATCCTTTGTACCTGTATTTGATCGTACTTTGCAAAGTAACTTTTGGACCAGTGCCAACTTTGGTATCCTCTGCTTCAATTTCAAGTTGGGCTCCACCCTTGTAAAGCTTGACAATTTTGACAAGGAAAATCATGTCTGCTTTGCCCGGAATTTTTGGCGGCTGACCTTCCGCACCGTAAGCTAGACTCCATGGTACGTTGATTTTTCGGACCATTCCTTCTTTAGTACCGACAAGACCTTGATCCCAACCCTTAATAACTGCACCGTTGCCGATTGTAACGGAGTAAGGTTCTTTTTCGATATTTGGCTTGGTATTTTCATCCATATTGGAGTCAAAAACGGCACCATCAGTGAACTTTCCGAGATACAAAACCATAACTGTATCGCCTTTCTCAGCGACCGGCCCTTTGCCTGGTTCGATGTCAACGGTTGTTAAGGTTTTGAATCCCTCGGTTGGAACTCCAGGAATTTTGGTGCCAGCCCCGGGAACATCCGTCGGGGTCTCAACCTTTTTACTGCAGCCTGCTAGAAGGACCAATGAAATAAGTGCATACGCAAATCGCGTCATATGTATAGAAATTACCCAAAATCGAACGGTTTTGCTCCCACAAAGTACACTAAGTGTGATGGCTAAGTCAAAAACCAAGCAAGAAGCTACGGGACCGAAGACAATTCAGAACCGAAAAGCCCGGTTTGAGTACCTCATCCTCGACGAGTACGAGGCTGGCTTGGTGCTGGTTGGCAGCGAGGTTAAGAGCCTTTTTGGTGGCCGAGGAAACCTGACGGATGCCTACTGCAAGGTAATTAACGGCGAGATTTTTTTACTCCAACTGGATATTGAGCCCTACAGCCATACAACAACCTTTCAACACGAAAGACGCCGAGATCGAAAGATGCTCATGCATCGCAGAGAGATCGACGTAATAGAGCGCAAGAGCCTCGAAAAAGGATTCTCCATTGTTCCCTTAGAGGTGTACTTCAAAAAGGGCAAGGTCAAGGTTAAGATCGCGCTTGCCCGGGGTAAGGCACTCTATGACAAGCGAGAGACTTTGATGAAAAAAGATACGAAGAGAGAAATGGACCGGGCTCTCTCCGAAAAGTTCTAACGAAACTAAAGAAACGGAAGTTAGCTACCGATACTTATCGCGTGTCAAAGCAAGAAATATCAAAGCACCTACCTTTAGACAGCACAGTCGTTGCTGCCTTTATGATTGGAGGACGCCCCATGGCTATTAGTTGCCTTGTCACGAGTGAAGCTCCGCTTTACTTGTTCACGAAAGACTTAAGAGTTCTCGATCTCGAGTATCCGCAAACTGTTGTTCTTGTTTGGCATCGAGGAGCCGATGTCCTGAAAGGTGAAGCCGATGCAATTCGGGTCATGCCTTGGAAAACCGGAAATGTTCTCGAAATCATGAGGACTAACCTCAAGGAAGTTGACCGACGAGTCTATCCAAGATATCATGTTCAATCTCCAGTAAGCATCCGATCGGTAACTGATGTTCAAACATCAACCGTGATTGCTGTGAGCCAAGGTCAAACGAAGGACATCAGCTTAGGAGGTTCATGGATTGCAGTCGAGCCCACTTTGCCCAAAGATGCTCTAGTCGAATTTAAGTGCAACGTGAACGGTGTCGATGTTCGTGCTCTTGGTTTGGTTGTTCACGAAAACAAAGAAAACGGTACCAATGGTATCGAATTTATGGACTTCTTTGATGACTCTCGCGACAAGCTGTATTCGGCATTAAAGAAGAGTGCTTGAAACACCATCAAAGGCATACTCCGCGGTTCCCGTCATTTGAACGGTGCCGTCTTCGAGGTACTGGATCTGAAGCTTCCCACCCGGTAGATTGACATTCACTTGTCTCTCGGTTCGCTCGTTGAGGAAAGCGGCAACAACACTCGCACAAGCTCCCGTACCGCAAGCTAACGTAACTCCTGCTCCACGCTCCCATGTTCGCATAGTAATTTCGGAACGAGAAACTATTTGAACAAAATGAACATTTGTTCGGTTGGGAAATTTTGCGTAATGCTCAAAACGTGGTCCCTCTCGATCTAATTCAACTGCTGCAACATCATCGACAAATACAACAAGGTGAGGATTGCCCAATGAAACCGCAGTGCCACTAAATCCTCCGCCAATATCCTGATTGACAAAAGTTTGCGAATTTGTATCAATCATTCCAATATCAGGTGGACTAAGGATTGCTCGACCCATGTTCACCGAAACGCAACCATCAGGTAAACAGTTCACCTCTAGGACCCCTGCGCCAGTGTGAACAGGGAAACGGTCTTTTGCATAGCCGCGGTCTTGACAGAGGCGTGCAAAAGTTCGCAAGCCATTGCCGCACATTTCGCTTTCCGAACCGTCAGGATTGAACATCCTCATCCGGAGCATATCGGAGGATTGTTCAACCAAAATGAGCCCGTCAGCTCCAACGCCAAAGTGTCGGTCACAAAGTTTTTGAGAAGCAGCAGCAAGATCGCAATCTAGCTGACCGTCCCTAAGAAGATCTATAAGCACGAAATCGTTGCCGATTCCGTGCATTTTAGTAAATATTAGATTCAATCTACGTCGTCGTCGTGTGGGGTGTCCATTTCGCCAGGAGACTTGTATGTCCCAACGGTCTTCGTAGGAACAATGCTTGCAACTGCGTGTTTGTAGACAAGTTGAGTCGGTTTACCTGAGCTATCCA
>JAYUOQ010000048.1:0-2097 GCA_043760685.1 Armatimonadota bacterium
CCAATACGATCAATAAGATTGCAAACGGAATTGCGGATGACATGCTTTCGACTATTGCCCTCGTGACAACTAAGCCGATGGTTATTGCCCCGGCGATGAACCCACAAATGTTTTTGAACGAAACTGTTCAGATGTCGTTGGCATCGTTGGTTTCTCGTGGCGCAGCAATTGTTGAGCCCACCGAAGGCGATGTTGCTTGTGGAGAGAACGGACAAGGCAAATTGGCTTCGATTACGTCGATCGTATCTGCGGTACGGGACGTGTTGTTTTCGTCGTCGCTTTTATCCGGAAAAAAGGTGCTCATTACTTCTGGTCCGACTCAGGAGCCGATTGACTCTGTTCGATACATTTCAAATCGATCGAGCGGGAAAATGGGTTCTGCGATTGCCCGGGCGGCGTTACAAATGGGGGCTCAGGTCACGGTGGTTGCCGGACCCCAATCTGAGCCGTTACCAATTGGGGCGACGGTAAAGTCAGTGTTAACCGCGGTTCAAATGCATGACGTGGCGGTCGGATTGGCACCCAATTTCGACATCATCATTGGGGTTGCGGCGGTGGCTGATTATCGGGTTGAGACACCCGTCACAGGCAAGATTCGGAGGAGTGGAGATTCGACATCTTTACAATTAGTGCCTAATCCAGATATCATTGCTTCTCTTTCGGCGGCAGCCAAGGGTGCGATTGTTGTTGGGTTTGCGGCAGAGCCAACCAGTGAAACAACGGTTGCTCAAGAGAAAATTGTAAAGAAGAATCTGTTTGCGATTGCTGCCAATGACATTTCGAACGACGCGACAACATTTGGCTCAGACATGAATCAGTTGAAGCTCATTTTTGCCGATGGAACCGTGGCTGATAGTGGTTTTCAGTCAAAATTTCAGTGCGCAAAATGGCTGCTCGAACAAATCGGGAAAACAACATGCAACAAGCAGAACCTGTGAGTCCCGTTGAATTGAAAAAAGTTTCCCCAATGGTGTTAATCATCGGTGGGATCTTGGCGGTAACAATGTTATTTCTTTTGTTTCCGTCATCGAGAGCGACTAAGATTTCGAAAGCAAAAGAAAGGCTCAAGAAAGAGTTTGTCGGCCCGAAGGATCTTTCTTATCTTTACAGCGGATTTTTTGTAACCTCAAAGAACATGAGCCTAACCATTGGTCCGAAGAGCAATGCTGAGTTATCGGTCTTTGCCGCGGGACCAACTTCGGCCTTTTCTTCTCGATATTTTGAAGAGGTTGACAGAAACAATTGGAATATGTACGGGAACAAAACCCTTCATGCTTGCTTATTAGCACCCGATCCGACTTCGACAGGGTGGAGCCTATATGCAAAAGTTTGGATTGCTCTGACTCTGCAAAATGACCGGACACCGATGTTTAATCTTGGTAATTTGATCAGTTCGGGGGATGCTGGCACCATGAAGAAGTTACAGGGTATCTGGAGCAAAGCTCCTTTTGACATTAGAGCCAAAGCAGAGGCGTTGTTGGACAACAATCGAAAACTCGTCAAGGGTATGCCGGGGGCTCATCGCTTCTATCAAGACGGCTCCGGAACTATTTACAAGTTAGATGTTCTTTCCGGCCCTTATGAATTCTTTTACACCTATAACGAAGCAAACCCTAGCCCCCAATCTGATCGATAAGGGCTACTGTTGGACTTCCGCTATTCATCAGGAACCACTTGATTTCGCCGGTAACTTTTTCGGATTGCTCTTCAGGTAGAAATCGCCCCGATTCATTGAATTCGATTGCTTGGGATTCTGGGAAGAGTTCGACCATTGTAGCTAAAGCGTCAGGTCCGAACATGGGGTCTTTCATTCCCCAAAGGATCAGGGTACGTTTGTGAGTTAGGCACTTTGCTTTTTCCTTAACAGAGTCAAACCACGGTCCGCTGCTTTGCCAACTCTCGACCATTTTGTATACACCGGCTCGCTCAACAAAGGCGCTAAAGGGTTTAAGGTATTGTCGCTCGATCGGTCGTGAGATTGCATACCGGTCGGCAAAAAGAGCGGGAAGCACAAAACCTGGGGCGGATTGAATATAGCGATAATAGAATTTGTTAGCGGGGCTCAGGATCATTTTTGACAGTTTCTGAGCAGTTTGA
>JAYUOQ010000049.1:0-2088 GCA_043760685.1 Armatimonadota bacterium
ATGATTAGCCCAATCAACTCGAGAAAACCAGATGGTCCCATGATTCGGAACGCAACCGGAGAGAAGTCAGATGCGATTTCACCGACAACTCGAATCAAATTGCCAATGTTAAGTAGCCAAAATACACTCCACAAATTGGATTCTCGAGACTCGTCTAGATCGTTCATGACCGCAACTACGTGGAGGCTCACCCCAATGATCATTTGCGAAATGAATCCGACGGTGACTGCATGCCGAATAGCACCAGTGTATGCGTGAGAAAAAGGAATCCCAGTAAGACTTAATCGGAAAGGCTCCAACAGCATCAGCATTCCGGCGATCACCAACCAAGCAAATGCCATCCGAACAAACTTCTGGGACCGTAACATTGCGTTGGTTGGTTGGAATATTCCAAGCGAAACCGCGATTGCCACTACCCCCAATAAGAGAAATGTACTGCTAACCCGATATTGCATCGAAGCATCTGTCGACATTTCTGATCCGAAAAATTTCAGCCAACCAAGAACTCTCACGATGAGACCAATGGACCATAAGCAAAATCCCGATATTCCCCAACCAACATTTGGTTTTTGAAATCCAAAGCAAGAATGAAGCTTCGTGCTGGCGACCCCAAAAATCATCATTGCAACAAAGCCTAGAAACTGGAGTTCCCGGTACGGTGCAAACCACTTAGCCACAAAGAAGATCGATGCATTTGCGTCCATTTGGTGGGTCTTTATGAAGACATAGGGCTCGATAAATGCAATCAAAGTGAGCCAAAAGAGTGAAGCAAATACGAACAGAGTCGGCCATGGCAGCTTCTCGCCAGTTCTAAAGCGGTTGACGCCACAGTTAAAGTGAAACAGGAGAATGGCAGAGAGTTGGAATAGACAAGCGGTTACTCCCAAAGGAACTCCGCGTACTGGATCAACGGTAGCCAAAGGTTCGGCAACAAACCTCAGAACGATGCCTATCCCCATTTGCCCAAGAGACAAATATGCAAGTCGGTGAAAACTGGCTGACCTACTTTCTGTCGTTGTATGTTGCTGAAGAGCAAATCCCATGACAAAGAAGCCGACCCAGCCGTACAGTTGAGAATTTGCATGAGCCCAAATGTAAGGCGTCCATGTCGAAGAAGTAAAGTTTCCTCGGTTGGCAATTCCCATTAAGGCAATCGCTCCCAAAAGGCAACCGGCAGTAAGAACAGTGAGAATACCGGCCAAAAAGAACGGTCGGTAAATCTCTACTGAAGCACGAATGTCCGAGTCATGCTTGACCATTGCTCATCTCAACAGGGCTTCTCAGCGCCCTTCCTTGCATAGAACCACCAGTTAAGTACCAAGTTCAATGCATAAAAAACACTGATCCCAATGAAGAACGGTGAAGCATTCTTGCCTGTTCCCATGATTGCACCGAGCAGGATACTGAAAACAAATGGACCATAGGCGGCAATAGCGGAAGTCCATCCAATTACTCCACCAGCTTGACGCGGAGGGAAAATCATCGGAATCTGTTTGAACGTTGAAGCGTTGCCAATTCCACTAAAGAAGAACAGACCTAGCATGAGCCAAAGGAAGCCACCCCAGGATTCCATCGACTGTGGAGCAGTGAACGGTACAATGGCAATACCGCATCCGAGCAGCCCGATAGCACTAACCATCGTAACTTTTGCGCCGCCAATCTTATCTGCGATTGGACCAAACGCGGCTCGAATAGAAGCGCCAATAAGCGGTCCAAGAAATGCATACTTCAACGGGTCTGGCGCATCAGGGAAGCCACCGTAAAGCTGCTTTATTAGTAATGGAAAGGCAGCGGCAAGACCGCTAAATGAGCCAAAAGTCATCACGTAAAGCGAAGTCATCAACCAAGTGTGCTTTTCTTTGAAAATATCCAGTTGTTCTTTGAAAGTGGCTTGAACAGGGACACTACGGAGCCCAAACCATGCTGCGAATACACCAATGATGATGAATGGAATCCAAATGAAAGCTGCGTTTTGAAGATATATCTGGGAGGTCTTCGGTCCCTTTACAAATGTCTGAGATGTGCCAACTAAGCTTACACCGATGATTGCGGGAATAAGGAACTGTGCCACGCTAACGCCGAAGTTAC
>JAYUOQ010000050.1:0-5192 GCA_043760685.1 Armatimonadota bacterium
GGTTCTGGTTTTCTGCCTAGTGAACACCAAGGTGTCGCATTTCGACCTCAAGGCGACGCAGTTCTTTACCTTAACGATCCAGAAGGCATGGATCGAGCGACCCGCCGAGTCATGCTCGATAGCGTCGAGGCACTCAACCATCAATCATTAGACGCATTCGGTGACCCTGAAATCGCCGCCAGAATCAAGCAATACGAACTTGCCTATCAACTTCAAGCCAGTGTTCCAGATCTGATGGACCTCAGCAAAGAGTCCGCCGAGACATTTGAATTGTACGGAACGGACGCCAAAGAACCGGGGACCTTTGCGGCTAACTGTCTTTTGGCCCGACGGATGGTTCAGAAGGGAGTTAGGTTTGTTCAGATTTTTCACCGTGGATGGGACCTACACGACAATCTGACCGGAGATTTGCCCAGTCAAGCAAAGGACGTCGATCAAGGGTGTGCAGCCCTCATCAAAGACCTCAAACGTCAAGGCCTTCTCGATGAAACATTGGTAGTTTGGGCAGGCGAATTTGGTCGAACTGTCTACTGCCAAGGCCCCCTTACCGCTGGAAACTACGGTCGCGATCATCATCCACGAGCATATACGATTTGGATGGCAGGTGGAGGAGTAAAGCCTGGCATGGTTTATGGCAATACTGACGACTACGGATACAACATCGTCGATAGTTCGGGTCAAATTCTTGACCCAAGCATCGAGAATTTCACGCCCGGAGCAGTCCATGTCCACGACCTTCAGGCTACGATTTTGAATCAATTAGGCATTGACCATACGAAATTGACCTATCGCTATCAGGGCCGAGACTTCCGCCTAACCGACGTCCATGGTCACGTTGTGAAGGATCTCTTGAAATAGAGCAAGAAATCGTTCCAATTGGTGGCGTGCAAACAAGGATATACTTCCTCATACAGCATGAAAAAATTACTTGCCTTGCTTGCTTTGGCGTCGGTTACCTGTCCGGTTTTCGCTCAATTCGGCGATCTCGGCAAAAAGGTTCCTACCATCCCAGGAGTCGAAAGTCTCTTCAGGAAGGGTCCTGCCATTACAACGTCGCTCAAGGATGCAAAGTGGGAAGCAGCCGATCAGGACGGCATCAACCCAGAGTCCAAGCCGCTTAGTTCTCTCAAGCGAGGACCGCATGGCGGATTTATCCTCGAAGAGGGCGACTATGCATCGACCATGCAAACCTACTGCCTACATGCCGGCACTTACGGTCCAACTCGTGGCGATGCATATCTCTATGCCCCCGTGAAAGGTCCGTCCGCAAAACTTATTACCATTCTCGTTCAGAACACGGTGGAACATCCAGAAATCGAGCAAAAGAAAGTTCAACACCTTCTTTGGGCCATCATCGCGAGAACAAAGTTTTCCGACCTGCCCAGTGACCTCCAAGCTGTCGCTGGCAAATTGCTGACAACTCAACAAATTCTCGACTTGAACGGAGGAGCCTTAGGTTTCCTATCGGATGAAGTCATGAAGCGCGGGTACATCAACGAGCCCCCATTCATTCAACAAATCATGCAGGCGGAAAACAATCTTCGCCGTGCCATGGTATCTCCTTCTTCGAACTATGGAGACCTTGAAGCAATCGCCGTCTTGACGGGAAGATCGACACCAGGCAAAGATAGCCGAGACGTTCCCGGGGGACGATGGTCTCGTCATCCAGATGGCTATTGGGTTCGATATAAACCAAATGGTTATACAAACACTGTCTTGGAGATTCGGGTTGATAAAGGAGCGAAATGCATTGGGACCGAGTTCGATCCGGCATCTCACATCGCGACCCCATGTGATACGAGTCGTCAGCGGCTAATCCAATCCGGTCGGTTCTACGAAGCTCATTAAGTTGCGAGAGGCGATCACCATTGCATGGTTCTCATGACGGGTAACCTCCACAAACTATGCCTGAGATTGCCTTTGACCGCTACTATCGTTTCGATGAAATGACGGAACTACTCCGCGCATTCGCCGCAGAGTATCCAAGTCTTGTTCATCTCGAGTCAACCGGTAAAAGTCACGAAGGTCGAGACATATGGCTTGTGACGGTAACGAACAAATTGGCGGGCAAGCACCAAGATAAACCTGCATTTTGGTGTGATGGAAACATCCATGCCTCGGAAGTCAGCGCGTCAACCTCGGTTCTCTACATTCTCAACAAACTAACCACGCAATACGGAAAGGACGAAACGATCACTAGGGCACTTGACACCCGGACGTTCTATCTCATGCCCCGAATGGGACCTGATGGTGCAGAATGGGCGCTAGCAGATAACCCCAAGATCATTCGAAGCTCCACTCGACCGTATCCATACAACGAGGACGAAGCGAGCGGTCTTGAGGTTCAAGACGCTGATGGTGACGGTCGCATGCTCAACATGAGAGTCAAAGACCCAAACGGTCCCTGGAAAATATGTGAATCTGAACCGCGATTACTGCAACTTCGGGAACCAGGCGAAGTTGGAGGAACATACTACCGGCTAATGCCTGAAGGGCTCTTTCATAACTTTGATGGGCTAACCATGCGCGGACAAAAGCGGAAAGAAGGATTGGACATGAACCGCAACTTTCCGTCTGGCTGGCGACTCGAAGGTGAACAGCACGGAGCCGGACTTTTCCCGACCAGTGAGCCAGAAATTCATGCGGCGGTTTCCGCCATTTGTTCTCGACCAAACATCTGTGGAGCGGTGACATTCCACACGTTTTCGGGTGTTCACCTCAGACCGCCAGCAAGAACGCCGGACGATGATCTTCCGCCTGAAGACATCTGGACATACAAGAAAATTGGTGACGAAGGCGAGAAAATGACCGGCTACCCGGCGATTAGTAACTATCACGAGTTCCGCTACCATCCCAAGGAAGTCATCACCGGCACGTTCGATGACTGGATGTTCGAGCATCGCGGAGTTTACGCCTGGACAACCGAAATTTGGTCTCCCCAACGCCAAGCCGGAATCACCGACTACAAATACATCGATTGGTTCCGCGATCATCCCCTCGCCGATGATATCAAAATGCTGGCATGGTCCGATGGAACCCTGGAAGGTAAGGGCTATATTGATTGGTATTCATTCAATCACCCGCAGTTAGGTGAAGTCGAAATTGGGGGCTGGGATTCGATGTACGCGTTCCGAAATCCACCACCTCAATATTTAGAAAAAGAGGTCGCCCCATTTGCTGATTGGGTCGTGTGGCAAGCGTTAGCTTCGCCCAAACTCGAACTTCGAGATACCCAAATCACCCAAGCCGGAAGCGGAGCGTGGCGAATCAGAGTTGCCGTTCAGAATACGGGTTGGCTGCCAACTAACGTAACCAAAACCGCGCTCAAGAATAAACTCTGCCGTGGGGTTGTCGGCGAAATATCGAAAGTCGGTACGTCCACCGATTCAATCGGCAAATCTGAGCCAACTTGGCTCATTTCCGGTGACTTACACGAAACCAAAGACCAACTCAGCGGCTGGGATCGAGTACCGGTTGGCGGCTTCGGCTGGCACATGGATGAAACGACTGACGTAGCCGTCTTCGAATGGGTCGTCGCCGAAAAGGGCGATTACGAAGTTACCGTCCACCACGAACGGGCGGGTCGAATTAACGTAACAATCAAGGTTTAGCCAAACAGCGGAGTACTGTCCGCAAAGTGCGGGCCCGATTCATCACAAACCGCATACCGAGATCCACCTGAGAAGTGCACTCCTGCATGGCGACCTTTGGCGTCAAGAACATAGAAATTGAGGCCAAACGCCGGTCTTCCTTTGTCATTCAAAAGCCGTTTTTCCACTGTATTCGAGGCAACTCGCTTCAGAGCCAATAAGCCCGCATCCTTCGGATGAGCGCCTCGTCTAAGCTCTTCAACCACCAGGTATGAACACAAATTATACAAGTTAGCTTCGCCACGCCCAGTCGAACCGGCTGCACCAACATTCCCATCGACATATAATCCTGCGCCAAGAATCGGCGAATCACCCACTCGGCCCGGAATCTTGAACGACAACCCACTCGTCGTGGTTACACCACAAATTTCGCCTTTCGAGTTGATTCCACTACAGTTAATCGTGCCCCAAAGATGGTCAGGATCAATCATCCCTTCGGCTACGAGTTCCAAAGCAACCCGCAACGACTCTCCATCTCGCTTATTGGGGTTCAGATAGTGTTCAGGATCAATTCGACGCTTCCACTCAAGCCATACCCGTCGGCTCGCTTCAGTATTCAAATCAGGTTCAATCGGCATTCCCATATTTCGAGCAAATTCCGATGCGCCTTTTCCAACGATAAGATGATGATCAGTTGAACTCGCAACCATCTGAGCTACTTTCGACGGTGTACGAACTCCTTCGATACACGCGACTCCGCCCGCCCACTTCTTGGGGCCGTGCATACAACACGAGTCGAGTTGAACGATCCCGTCGGCATTTGGAATCCCGCCGTACCCTACGCTCATATCGGCAGGGTCGAGTTCGACAATGTTGACCCCCGCAATGAGCGAGTCAAGCACGTCTTTGCCTTCGGTGATCATACGAAAGGCACGTTGAACACACACCTCGTCGCCCCCATTCTTGAACTGGTTTCCGTTACCACTAGAAATCACAACCGGCTTGATCTCAGCCGGCTGATAAACCATCGGCATCCCCTTTACGATTGGGGCGGCCACAATTGCAGCAGCGGAGGAAAGTATCTGGCGTCGGGTCGTCATGTGGCGAGTTTACACTTGGCATAGTGTGAATAGGATTGCCATTCGTATGGATGCGTCTTCACAATTTGAGTGAAGACCAAATCTAAAACTTGCTTTTTTTACTGTCCGGGAGCTTCACGCAAAATTTCTTCGACCGTCTCCTTTGGTTGAAATTTCATCCTAGAATACTTAACGCCAACTTTATTCGTAATTCTTAATGTATCGTACGTACTTGCTGGTACAAAACCACACTGAAGACAGCCCGGAGAAGTCGCTGCAACCTCAGAAAGGCCAGTAATTGTGATGTCCGGGTGATATTCACCAAACTTGGTCACTGACCTTTCAATCTTTATTTTTCTATTTGCACCCGTAGGTTTCGATGTGAGAATTGGACTCGCACCGGAATTAATGGGCTTATGAATCGCAGTCTGCTCACCAAAAAAATTCGATTCGAATTCACGGTAAAGCCACTCTGGTGAATGGGCTAAGCTAGCATAGAATTTCGCTCGCCCTCGAGCTGTTG